>JAYVXV010000158.1:0-6216 GCA_043784905.1 Holophagaceae bacterium
CCAGGTGTGCCGAGAAAGGTGTGATAAGTCACCAGAAACTGATCCGCGATGCCGCCCCCACGGACGTTCGCGCGGAGACGCAGGTTTAGAAAACCACCCCAAAGCGGCGCCGCCAAATCTCCCGTGAGCTGCCATTCCTCGCCTTGCAGGATGGCGTGGGTGCGCCCATCCCCGCTGGTGGCGCGGTCTGGACGAAGAAACTGCGAGGTGAATTCCAGTGCGAGATTGCTGAGGCCTTCGGGTAGCGGCTCAGGAAAAATCTCCATCCAAGCCACGCGGTCGGGCCGTGGCGTCGGCACACCCTTCACGTCCTGCGCCGAGAGCCCACCCATGAATACGACTGCGAAAGCTGCTGAGAAAGCTCTGTTCACCGAATCTCCTGCACCCATACGATGCCGAGATTCTCGCCTTCCAGCGGTTCCCCAATAAAGGATTTTCCAGCCATCACGAAGCGCACAGATTCGCCGACCCGATTTTCCGCATCCGGCGCTGGAATAGAACGCCAGACAGATTCCACAACCGCGTCATCGCCCCAGACCTTGCGCCCTCCTTCGGCAAGCCCCGCAGCCAGCCAGCCGGGCGACGGCTCCACCACCAACCCTGTAACTCGATCCACAAAGGCTGCGATGGCATTGAGCCGACGAAACCCCGCGCGATATCGCCCACTACTAAACGCAATGTCCTTCTTGAAAGCCTCAAGTTCATCTTCAGCACGAATCTTCCCGCGCCAAAGACGGTGGGCCAGGATGCCCGTGAAGAACAGCGCCGCCACCACGGCCAGCAATCCATAATCCACGGTGCGGGACAGTTCTGGTTGTGCCTGAACAACTTGAACAACGGGGTCATAGGCGATCATCAAGCGGCGCTCCCAGTGATGTGTGAAGTGTAGCGAACCCGCTTCTGAGTGCATATTTGTGGCCTTGGTTACCCATGGCCCGCAGCCCAAAATCACTGGACACCGAAGGCACTGGAAAAGAGAAAGATCGCAGAAAGGACCGGGCGGATTCGCGCAGGGGGCCGCTCGCGGGAGGCGAGACCGCCGCGTGCGGCGATGATGCGGGCGCGGGGTTGGGCGCTTAAACCTTGGCCCTGTAATGTCTGCACGGTAGAATGATGGGTTTGAAAAAGCCTGAAAATGGGAGAGATGTCATGACCAAGCTGTTGGAGAAATTGCGAGAGAAGATCGAGCTGCAGCGCCCACGCACCGCAACGCTTCTGAAAGAGCATGGCGAGAAAGTCATTGATAGCGTGACCATCAGCCAGGTTATTGGGGGTGCGCGGGATGTGAAATGCCTCGTATCCGACATTTCGTATTTGGATCCCATGGAAGGCATCCGCCTGCGCGGCCTCAACATCCCAGAAACCTTTGCAGCCCTGCCGAAGGCCCCTGGCGCTGAATATCCATCGGTGGAATCTTTTTGGTATTTCCTGCTTACGGGCGAAGCCCCTGATGCCGAGGCGATTTCTGAAATCGAAGCGGATTTTAAATACCGCGCGAAAGTTCCGCCTTATGTATTTGACGTGCTGCGGGCCCTGCCCAAGGATACGCACCCCATGGTGATGCTCAGCACCGCCGTGCTTTCCATGCAGCGAGAGAGCAAGTTCACGCACTTTTACCACCACAGCTTCAAGAAGGATCGGGCCTGGGAATACATGTACGAAGACGCCACAGATCTCATCGCGAAGATGCCTGAGATCGCGGCCTTCATCTACCGCCATAAGTACAAGGGCGGCGATATTATCGGCCCGGATCCCAAACAGGATTTCGGTGGCAACTTCGCGCACATGATGGGCTTCCCCAAGCCCTACGATGACGTGGCCCGCATGTACTTCATCATTCACTCTGATCACGAGGTCGGAAACGTCAGCGCCCATGCTACGCACTTGGTGGGCTCGGCGTTGAGCGATGCCTACTATGCCTTTTCCGCCGGACTGAACGGTCTAGCAGGACCGCTGCACGGGCTGGCCAACCAGGAAGTCCTGGACTGGGTATTGAAATTCCAGGAGAAATTGAATGGTGCCGAACCCACCGAGGAAAACGTGCGCGTGGCGCTGTGGGCCACGCTGAATGAAGGCCATGTGATTCCGGGCTATGGTCACGCGGTGCTGCGCCGCACGGACCCGCGCTTCGAGGCTCAATTGCAATTCGCGCAGAAGCACCTGCCCGAAGATCCGGTCTTCAAACTGGTGAGCATGATCTACCACGTGGCCCCGAAAGTTCTCGCAGAGCAGGGCAAAACCAAGAACCCCTGGCCTAATGTGGACGCCGCCAGCGGCATGATCCAGTACCACTACGGCTTGCGCGAATACGATTTCTACACCGTACTATTTGGCGTCGGCCGCGCCCTGGGCGTGCTGGCCAATCTCACCTGGGACCGCGCCCTGAGCTATCCCCTGGAACGTCCCAAATCTGTCACCACCGACATGCTGGAGAAGTGGGCGGCAGAAGGCGGGGTCAAGGACTAGCAAAGTCGATTTTGAATTGGACCTTGTAGCTCTGGCAGGAAGGTGGATACTCCCTTTATCAAAATCAATCCGGGAGACCCGCCATGCACCGCTCCGCCTCTATCATGGGTATCGCCTTAGGCCTCGTCACGGGCAGGGCGGCCTTCTCCCAGACGCTTCCACCAGTTTTCGATCCAGCCTTTGCAGTGATCGCCGAACAGAGCCGCACGGCCTTCACCATCCAAGGCACCGGTGGCCGCGCCGTGGGCACGGGCGGCGCCTTCATCGCCGTGGCCGATGACGCCACCGCCGTCTCTTTCAATCCTGCGGGCCTGGCCCAGCTTCTGCGGCCCGAGTTCTCACTGGTGGGGCAGAACCTCACACGGAACCAGGACTTCAGAAATTTCTCCACGCGCCAGGCCGTGACGCCCGATACCTTCGACGATTCGACATCGTCGGACCGGCGGACCAGTCCCCTCTTCTTTTCCACCGCAGTGCCCTTCAAGCGGGCCGGGCGGAATCTCGTCGTGCAGATCTCCTACCAGCGCATCATTGATCTGGATTTCGATAGCGACCGGGCCTTTCGTTTCCGTCCCTCTTCGTCCTCCACCGCTCCCGCCAGGCGCGTGACCCAAAGCGTCCAGCAGCAAGGCGGCATCGCGCTTTGGTCCGTCGGCGTGGGGGCGGAGATCTCGCCGAGGATCTTGCTGGGCGCCTCCGTGAATCTCTGGCGCGGAAACTGGTCCTTCCAATCCATCGGCACCCGCATCAACGAATCCACGGGCGGGGAATACATCACCACTTTGAGCCAGACCAATGAATTCAGGGGTTGGAACTACAACCTTGGCCTCATCTGGCGCTCCCAGTACCTCAATGCGGGGCTGGTCTACCATTCGCCCTTCACGGCGGATTACACGTTCCAGAATAACGAGATCGTGGACCCCGAAACGGGGCCTGCCAACCCGGTCACCGGCCAGCACTTCTCCACTCAGATCAACTGGCCGGAAACCCTAGGCGCAGGCCTGGCCTTCCACCCAACGGATCGATTCACTCTCGCGGCGGACTACACCCGCACCCGTTGGTCGAGGGCCACCTTCAAACCCACGGGCACCTCGGTGGACGGAGCCAATTTCTTCGATTTGCAAGTGGCCAGTACCACCGCCGACACTAAGGATGTCCGGGGTGGCATCGAATGGATCGCCTGGCTGGGAGACAAGGTAATCATCCCGATCCGGATCGGCGCCTTCCGGGAACCCCAGCCCACTGTGGATCATTTCACAGGCCAGCAGCGGGTATTCAAGGGCTATACCTTTGGCATCGGAATCAAGTTCAAGGATGTGAATTTCGATCTGGCCTACAAGTCCAGCACTTCGGAGCGGGAGGTCACTCGCTTTCTGAACGTGGACTCCAACCCTACTCCAGCCTCTGCGGCCTACGGGACCGAGTCGGATCGCGAGCAGCGAATTTATCTCTCCATCGGTTTCCAGATGGATGGCGAAAAAGTGCGCAAGGCCCTTGGCTGGTTCTTTGTGGGAAACTGAGCAAGCATGTTCCCACAGCGCACTTCCCGGATGATTCTCGCCATCGCGGCTCTCACCGCAGGATCGTTGTCTGCGCAGGGCTGGACCACCTGGTACTCGGCCTACGAGGATGGCCTGGAGGCGCAGCAGCGCGGCGATCCAGCCTCTGCTCTGAAGGCCTTCCAGTTTGCCTCAGCCCAGCGGCCCGAGCCCGGCGCGAAGGTGAAAACTTACAACCTGAACTTCATCTCCTACTATCCCTACCTCAAAATCGCCGAGTGCGCGTTGGCTTTAGGCGATGTGGACCGTGCCGAACGTGCCCTTGGGGATTCCGCCAAGCGCGGCGTCGAACCCGCGTCGGTGCGGGAAGCCTTACAACAGCGCGTGTTCAAGGCACGAGAAGCCGCCAAGCCTAAAGAGCCGGGGCCGAAATTGGAGCCTCCCAAGGTTGATGCTCCTAAGCCTCCGTCGGCAGAGACACCGAAACCCGCAACACAGGACGCGACTAAGCCGGAGCCCCTGAAACCCGCGCCGTCACCGAGGATACAGATACCAGCTCAGGCACCAGCTCAGACACTGACCCAGGTGCCGGTTCAGCTCAAGAGCCAAGAACCGCAGGCTGTGCCGCCGAAACAATCTACGCCCTCTGCCCCGGTTGTTCCGCTTTCCACCGCTCCGCGTGGAGATGCACCCGGCGGGCTTGTTGCGCCCGCCACCACCGCATCGCCTGCGACCATTGCGGCGCCTCCTCCCCCCCTGCCTTGGGGCTGGATCGGTGGCGGTCTCGGGTTGATCGGCCTAGGTGTGGCGGCCTTTGCGCTTCGCCGCAGATCCAATCCGATGATTTCTGGCATCACCGTCAAACATCCTACGAATCCCTATCGCGTGGACCTCAACGCCAACACCGGCGGCGGCGATGTCACCCGCATCAGCGCACGGAGCGCCGATCCCCAGGCTACGTCCGCCAACCGTCGCGTCGGTCCTTACCTGATCACCAAGGTGTTGGGCCGGGGCGGCTGCGCGACAACTTATCTCGCAGTGCACGAAGAGGACGGCACCGAAGTGGCCGTAAAGATCCCCCACCCCCACATCGTCATTGATCCGGATTTTCTTGCACGGTTCCGCCGTGAAGCGGAGTTGGGAGCCGTGCTGGATCACCCGCGCATCGTGCGCATCCTGGACCCGGGCCCCAGGCTGGGCGATGCCTGGATCGCCATGACCCTGGTGCGGGGTACGACCCTGGAGGCCTTCCTCACGGATCACGATGGCCCGCTCTCCATCGCCGAAGTGGTGCACCTAGCCTACGAGGTTGCCGAGGCCATCGCCTACGCCCACAGCAAGGGTGTGGTGCATCGCGACCTCAAGCCTGCCAACGTGATGATCGGCGAGCTGGGCGCCCAGGTCATGGACTTTGGCATCGCGCGGTTGCTGGATGCTTCGATCACCAGCACCACGGTTTTCATGGGCACCCCCAACTACGCCGCGCCCGAAGCGCTGGTGAATTCCCGCGTGGGTCCGCCAGCAGACCGTTACGCGATGGGCATCATGCTCTACGAGATGCTCGCAGGGGAAGTTCCCTTCAAAGGCGAGACGACCTTTCACGTGCTGGACATGCACCGCAGCGCGCCGCTTCCCGACATCCGCGCCATCCGCCCCGACGCGCCACCCCGGCTGGTGCGGCTCGTGGAGCGACTCTGCATGAAGGCTCCGGACCAGCGCCCCGAAGATGGCGAAGTGCTGCATTTCCTCAGCGAGCTCAAACGGGAGTTTCCGCTGGCAGCAGGATGAAGGCCTAGGGCTCAGGTCCCTAGTAGCCCCTTCGCTGTATTCACCACGTGTTCTGCGGTGATGCCAAACTTATCGAAAAGGATTTCGGCAGGCGCCGATGCGCCGAAATGATCGAGGCCAATGCTTGCGCCCTTGTCGCCGGTGAAGCGCTGCCAGCCAAAGGTCGTTCCGGCCTCGATGGAGACGCGGGCCTTGATGTTTTCGGGCAGGACGGATTCACGATACGCGGCGTCCTGAGCGTTGAAAACCTCCCAGCAGGGGAGGCTCACCACGCGGGTGGATATGCCCATCAGCTCAAGACTAGCGCGGGCTTGCAGAGCCACGGAGACTTCGGATCCAGTGGCCATCAGGATGACTTTGGGAGTCGAGCTGCCTTCTTCCAAAACATAGCCGCCTTTGGCTGCGCCGGATGCTTTCGCCGCATCGAGCGTGGGTAGACCTTGGCGGGTTAGGGCGAAGGCGC
>JAYVXV010000159.1:0-6210 GCA_043784905.1 Holophagaceae bacterium
AGCACCGGAATGTCCGAGATGCCCCAGATGCCTTGCAGGCTCTTTTGTTCTTCTTCTTTCAACAAGCCCCCAAACACCGCGGTTTCACCGTCCCGCAGGCGGGCCAGGGTCTTGATTTCGCGCTTGCCCAAGTCGGGGCGACCAGGGGTCGAACCTGCCTTCAGGGTTGTGACGGCGGCTTCGATCTTCATGGTGATGTCGCCGTTGTAATGAACGCGGGGTTCTACGCTGATCTTCACGCCCACGTCTTCGTAATTAAATTGAGTCTGGGCGCCACCGCCCAAAAGCCCACCGAGGCCGCCCGAGGCGCCTCCGCTTCCGCCCACGCCGCCGGGAAGGGAAAGGGCACTCTGGGTGACAGAGATCTTGTCGCCGATGTTCACTTCGCCTTTTTCACCGCTCAGAACGCGGACGTTCGGGCTGGCCACCAAACGCGCGTCGCCGCTGCTCTTCAGGACATCCAAAGCGATGCTGGGAAAGAGAAAACGAAGATCGGATTTGGAGATTCTAAGGGCGCCCTTGTTCTGGTTCAGGCCGCCAGTGTTGTCAATGGTGGCACCCAGGCGGAATATGCCCGAACCGCCGCCAAGTCCGTCGGTGGGCGAGATGACCGGCAACAGGCCCACCTGTTCGGCACTGCTTTCCGTGACCTCTAACAGCTCGAGGTAGACCATGACTTCGGGCTTGGCCTTGTCGAGCTGGCTCACGATGTGCGATGCGATGATCAGCTCATTGGGCTTGGCTTTCACGGTGACGGCATTCAGTCGCTTGTCCGTGAAGATTTTAAGCTGGGGGATGAGGGTGGTGAGGACCTGGCGCACGCCATCTACCTCGGCGTTGGAGAGATAGAACGTTTTGATGAGCTGGTTTTCGTAGGATTCCCGGTTTTGGGGCGTGCTCTTGAAAATCATGATGGTGTTGGAATCTAGCACCTTGTAGAACAGCTCGTTTTGCAGCATGAGCGTGTCCAGGGCCCGCTGAAAAGTCAGGCCTTGCAGATCAATCTGCACTTGCATGTCCTGGAACGAGGAGTGGGGAATGATGTTGACTCCCGAGGCCTTGCTCAAGATTCCGAAAATTTCTTTCAGGCTCGTTTTTTTGGTGAAGGTGAGGCCGATGCCTTCCATGGTCCGAGGATTGAGCTGCATGGGGTTTTTGGCGTCGGCCTTGGCCTTCACGTCATTGATATCCTCAGCCTCTTCCTTCGCTTTTTTTCGTTGGGCATCCAACTCGAGCTGAGTTAGCCAGTCAATGGCAATGGAGCTATTGGTATCCAGCAATAGAGCCCTTTTCAGCTCCACCCTGGTCTCATCAATCTGTCCGCGTGAATAAAAAACTTTGGCCTTTTCGATGTGGTCCGTCGCCGCCAAGGGCGCCGAGCGGCGATAGCCATTTTTCGCCTGTAGGTTATCGGGCTCACGGCGCAGGATTTTCTGATATTCCCGCGTGGCCTCTTCATAGCGGCCTTCAGAAAAAGCACGGTTGGCGCGGTGCAGGCTGCAGCCAAGGCTCGCAAGCAGCGCGGAGGCCACGAAAAGCGTCTGCGTCAGGCGCGGGGATGAGAATCGGAGCGTTCGGTTCAGGTGCATGGGTCCATCCGGAAAGATCACTATTCAGACTATTCAGTGCGTCTTAGAACTCGTTGGTCACAGCGTTGGGATTGTTTCCTGGAGCGCCGGAGAAATCCCGGACCTCAATGGATACGCGCATATCTTGATACTTGAGATTCTGGAACTCGGCTTTCACATCGGTCATGTTCACGAGCTTCCAGTTACTGCCTTCCACGTATCCAATTTTCAAGGTCATCGGGTCATCGCCCTTGAAGAAAGCGCCGATGACGCCGGCACTGTTGCTGCGCAGGAAACCCAGGTAGCGCCACCCTTGGGGCCGTGTGGCGAACATGGCGTCCCGAGCCGCCTTTTCCGCAGCGGCCTTCAGTTCAGCCTCGGTGGGTGGTGGTGGCGGTGGGGGTGGTGGCGGGGGGGGTGGGGGTGGTGGCGGTACTCCCTCGAAGAGAAAAAGATCCCGATGCATTTTCGATTCGCTGGGCAGTTCACCCGCTAAATCCAACTTGGCTAAATCGGGAAGTTTTCGGAGCGCGGTTAGCTGGCGATCATCCAAACCCGCCGCTTGGGTAGAGCCTGCAAGGGCGCCGACTTTCTTTTTTGGGGCGTCGGGCCAGGCCAACCAGGTAACGACTCCCACGAAAAGCAGAAGCATGCCTTGGGTTTTTCGATTGGTCTTCAGCTCCTGCATCAGAGCCTTGGCATCCATACCTTTTGAAGGTGCGCCGTTACTCATGCTTCCTCCGGCGCGGTGGAATCGGATTTGGTGGTGGTACCTGCGTGACGGAAGGCTCGCAGACTGACACTGAGGCGAGCGCCTTCGGGGCTTTCCTCAAGCCTTGCGGAGCCCACGGCAAAGGGTAGGCCGCTGCCTTCGAGCGCCAACATGAAAGGTTTCATGGAGGGGTAGACTCCGAGCACGGTGAATTCCACATCAATGGATTCGAGATCGGTGCCTTTTGCGCCATCGCGGCTGGGCAAACCGTATTTCACGTTTTGCAGCCGGACTCCGTGTTCTTTGGCTAAATCGTAGAGGGTCTTACTGAGCGCCCACTGCAGATCACCCACGTTGCCCGCAGGCATTTTTTTCTCGAGGTTTTCGAGATGCTTCTGGCTCTCGGTGATGTGATCCACCAAATCCTGCCGTTCGGACAGCTCTTGCATTTGGTGGACGAGGGTGGCTTTGGCTTGAAGGGCTGCTTTTCTCCGGGCTTCGAGATCCTCCGAAGTGCCCGGAAGGACGAACAGAACCACTCCCAATGCGGCGAGGGCCAGAACCCCACCGGAAGTGGCGCGCAGCGAGCTGGTGCGAAGGGTGCTCATGGGCAGCCTCCCTCACGCGGATGGCCTTGCGACGGGCGATTACTGCGATCCGGTACGACGCTGCGCTGCATGGATCCGGGGGCGCGCGGGTCGGGACGAGGCATGGCGCGCGGGTTCACGATATTCGGCTGCCCTGCCTGCGGGACGCTCGGAGATTGGGACGTTTGGGGCATGGGTGTCACAGGTGCCACGTTCACACGGGGGGCGGCCGCATGGGGGATATGCGGGGCTGGATTCCCAGAAGGCCTAAGTGTGCCTTTTGGCGGGAGGCCTTTCACTGGCTGCCCTAGCTGCAATGCGCCTATCGCTTTCGGCTTTTCAGGCTGCGGAAAAACCTGGTAGGGCGAGGGCGTGGAGACCACGGGCAAATTGATCTCAAAATCCACGCCACCACCATTGCGTTCGGCTTCACGTTCGAGAATGACCTGCTGGAAAAGATCATCTTTCTTGAGTGATGCCATGAGTTTTTCTTCGGCTTCGCGGCTGCGCGCCTCGCCTTTTAACTTGATGGATACGTGTTGGTCCGAGCCGCGCACCTTCTGGATGGTCTTGAGGCGCACGTCGGAAACGAGGCTGCGCTCCAGTTCTGCGGTCAGGCGGGACCAGGCTAAAGTTCGTTCGGAAAAAATGCGTTCGGCGAGTTTCCAGCGGGGCAATTCTTTGGTTACATCCACGCTGCGCAACTGCTCGATAAGGCTTTGCTGTTTTCGCACTGCGGCCTGGGCGTCCTTGCTGATGCGCACGGTTTCCTCGCCTGCTTTCCGGGCCTGATTCGCCTTGAATCCCCAAGTCCCGAGGCTGATCGCGAGGCAGAGCCCGCCGAGAACCAGGGCCGCCCATCCGAGGGTTTCATGCTTCTGCCGCCAGAGTGTGGGCGGTGGGGCCAGATTTAATTTAAGAACCGGAATGGGCATCAGAGGGTCTCGATACTTGGAATTTCAGGCTGGATCATGTGCAGCGGGATGGAACCCTGAGGCCATGTCGGCGCGCCCCAGATCCAGATCTCCTGGGGTGTTCGATTTTCACGTTGCAGATAGGCGGACGTGGGAAGAATGCGTTCTGTGATCCAGGCATCCGGGCCTAAGGGTTCGCTCCATTGACGCAGCAAGGTTAGGCTGCGGCCCCAAGCGGCCAAAGTCCCGGTGTAGGTGCCACCGGGATGAGGGCAGAGGGACAACAACATGCCCGGAATGCTGCGACTGGGGGCCAAGCGGTTATAGAGCCAGAGCCAACGCGGAATGATGCTGTGAACTGAACGACCGAGTTTGGATCCGACCTGCACCCAGGCATCGCGTTTTGCCTCGGGCATCCCGGCCAGTAACCAAGCACCGTCTTCCAGGGCCAAAGCCTGAACCGCGTGGGCGCCATCGGTGGCCATCGCTTGATTGAACCTCCAGCGAAAAAAGGCTTCGCGGGCTTCGGCGCCGGGCGGGAGTTCCACGATGTCACGCAAGAGCACCGCAGGCGCCATCAGGTCATCCACGATCCACTGAGTGGGGCCCTGGGGAAGGCTTGTCAAAGCCTGGGCCAACTGGTCTTCGGTGGGTGAGCCCGTCACCGGCTTTTCGCCTTGACTGGTGCGGACCCGGTGGGGCTCGATCCAGACCACCGAGGCCGTTTTTTGTCCAAAGGAAAGGAGACTCATGGCACCTTCTCCTGGTTTTCCCGATCTTTCATTTTTTTAACAAAGCGAGCGACGGCGCGGTTCTGGCCGTGATACCAGCCCCAACAAAAGAGCACCATGGCGCTGAAGGCATGAATCCACCACCAACCACTTTCGGGGTAGTGCATGGAATCTGGAAGGGGGGGCAAGGGCGCTCCAGGGAAAAGGCAAAACTGCGGATTGGATGCAAAGACCTAGTCTATCGCCCGAAGCCCCGAAGCCCAAGCGCAGATGGGCAATGCAGGGGAAAGTGGGGGATGTGAGGTCCGAAAGGATTGGGCCTGGTCGCTTCTAGCTGCGAGGCTGAGCATGGTATGGAGTAAAGGGAGCGGAAGTTCCGGTCGCCCTCCAGGAGTTTTGTTCACTTGCGTCTCATCTCTCTCGAAATGCATGGATTCAAGTCCTTCGCGGACCCTCAGAAACTCACGTTTCCCGAGGGTATGACTGCGGTGGTGGGGCCCAACGGCTGCGGGAAATCCAACATCACCGACGCCCTGGCCTGGGTGCTTGGCGAGCAGCGAGCCAGCCTGCTGCGGGGCGCGGAAATGTCTGATGTGATTTTCGCGGGCACCTCGGACCGTCGCGCTACGGGCATGGCCGAAGTGAAACTTTCCATTGAAATGCCTGACGCCACCGTGCCGGGCGCCACCAAAGAAATGGTCATCTCCCGTCGCCTCTACCGCGACCAGGGCAGCGAGTACCGCGTCAATGGCCGAGAGACAAGGTTGAAGGACGTACAGGACCTGTTGATGGACACGGGCATGGGAACCCGCGCCTATTCCTTCATCCAGCAGGGCCAGATTGATTTGATTCTTTCCACGAAGCCGAAAGATCGGCGGGTGCTGCTGGAAGAAGCGGCCGGCATCACGCGCTACAAACTGCGTCGCACCGAGGCCGAGCGGCGCCTCATGGAAACCAAAACCAATCTGGAGCGGCTCCAAGACATTCTCTTCGAGCTGAATAAACAACTGGAAAACCTACGGCGCCAGGCCTCCAAAGCCAAAAAAGCGCAGGAGCTAGACACAGCTATCAAGGCTACGCAGCGCGTGTTGTTGTCTTCAAAAACCGAAGAGTTTCAGGCTACGAGAACGCGACTTGATGAATCTCGTGACCAGCTTGAACGATTGGTCGCCCAGCTGACCGTGCAGGCTTCCGAAAAAGGCTCGGAAGTGGAAACGCTGCGCTTGGCGGTGGACGAATTACAGCGCAGCCAGGATCGGGGCCAAAGGGCGGTGATGGCCATCGAACAGCGCTTAGGTTTCATCACACAGGAAAAAGGATTCGAGGAAACGAGATCACTTGAATCAGCAGGACTCGGTGAGCGATTGGAAGGCCGCCGCCTGGAGCTGGCGACTCGGGTTACGGCTTTGGCCGCCGAAATTGCCTCGGTGCAATCCAAGGAAACCGAAGCCGCCACGATTTTGGCGGGCCGGGAAAAGGTCTTCACCGAAGCTGAAGAAGCCGTGGTTTTGGCGGGCGGGGCCCTGCGACGGGTCGAAGGGGATCTCAGGGAATTGCGTCACAAACGGGTAGAGGCCAAGGCCTCGGTGCAAGCGCACCACAAGCAGAAACTGTCGGTGCAGGGACTGATCGCGCAACTCGATGGCCGCCTGGAAAGCCTCAATCACGAAGAGGCTATCCGAGCCCCGCGGCTGGAGG
>JAYVXV010000160.1:0-6172 GCA_043784905.1 Holophagaceae bacterium
AGGGTCACGGCGGGATTCGCGAAGGATGTGGAAGGTGTGAACCAGTAGGCCGCCACGATGGTGCTTGAAATTGCGAAGGGCGCCAGGATGTGTCCACGCGTTGAGCGGACCACCGCCACCAAGGAAAAAGTGGCGACCAGTTCGGAAAGGAACATCGGCCATCCAGACCTCGCGTGATGAGAAACCTGCAAAACCGGGAGGCAAAACATGAGATGGGACAGCCAGGCTCCACAAAGGGCCCCGCTGAATTGCACAAGTGCAAAGGTTGTCGCTTCAACAGGGTTCAGGTCCCCCGACATGGCGGCAGCCAGGCTCACCACCGGATTGAAATGGGCACCAGAAACGGGCGCGAAGCAAAGAATCAAAGCCCCAAGGCCGGCCCCAGTGGCGATAGTGTTGGCTAGGAGCGCGAGACCCATCGAATCGGGAAAGAGCCTTTGAGCCATGATGCCAGAGCCCACCACCGTCGCCACGAGCAGCGCCGTGCCGAGGAACTCCGCCGTCAGTTTTTTTGCGGTCCTGGAATTCATGGGCGCCCCAAAATCCAGGGGTCAAGTCGTTGTCGCAAATCGTCCCGCACGGCGCGAAATCGTTCCATGACTTCCTCTTCGCTGCCCGTAAACTTGGCTGGATCCGGCAATTCCCAATGCTCGTGATTCACGGTAGAGGGTAATAGTGGACATCGGTCCAAGGCATCGCCGCATAGCGTAATCACTAGGTCAAAAGAATCGAGTGGGTGCCCGATGGCCGCGAGATCATCCAAGGTTTTGGAATGCAGGTCGTCTGGAATGGGGCCGATTTCGGCCATCACCTGAAGCATCCGGGGATTCAGGCCGTGGGCTTCCACGCCCGCAGAAAAAACATTCCAGCAAGGGCGTAGGTGCCTCAAGAGCACCTCACCCATCTGGGAGCGGCAGCTGTTTCCGGTGCAGAGAAAAAGAACCTTCATGGGGCGCAGCCGCACGGGCTATTGGCGGTGGCGGTGGCGCAGACTTCGGGGATGGTGCAAGGGGTGGGGACTTCCGCAACACAGCAAGTCGAGGCCGCGTCATTGTGCATGGCTGGTGCATCGCCCAACACCGCGAAGAATTCCCATTGGTTGCCATCGGGATCGGTGACCCAGACCTTGTCCTGAACGGCGTAGCAGCAGCTGGTTTTGTCTTCTGAAAAGGTGGGGAGCCCGGCGGATTGCAATCGCTGCTGGTGGGCGATGACGTCCTCGGTACTGGCGACTTGCACGCCGAAGTGGCTGGCGTTGAGCCCGGTTCTGGGGGCGACCGTCAGGCTGAGGTTCAGGGATGGTGAAATCAGATCAAACTTCGCATAGCCAGGGCGGCGTTTCGTGACCGCGACGCCAAAGGTGTTTTCGTAAAAGGCGACGGACGCGTCAATGTCCGCGACATTGAGCGAAAGGTGGGGCTTGAGTACGCCTTGCATGGTGGAACTCCTGAAAAATGATTCGACAAATGTCGAAATAGATATTGAAAAAAACTCAGCAGCAGCTCTTTCCATCCTTGGACCCGCCGGAGCAGCAATCTTCCCAAACGTAGTCACAGAGAGCTCGCAGAGCCTTGAAGTCGCAGCGATAAAGCAAAAAATTGCCGGACTTTTCGGCTTTCACAAGATCCGCCTCGCTGAGGCTCGCGAGATGGTGGCTCAAAGTGGAGGCAGGAATCCCCACCTTGGCCTGAAGGTCGCCGGCCGGCGTTCCTTCTTCAGGGCCCTTCACCACGGCGCGCAGGATGGCTAGGCGAATGGGATGGCCCAGGGCGGCCAGCCGCGCCGCGTTGCGCTCCAGTTGCTTCGTCATGAACTCTCCCTGAAACAAATTCTACAATTCTCGAAGTAGATTGCAAGGCTATATTTCGAGAATTATCGAATTAGGTCTTAACCATGTCTTTCAAGATATCTTGCGCGACCTTGGGTAGATCCAGCACGACGGCGTTTTCCGCGACGTGTTCTATTCGGCTCATACCGCACAGCGCCGTAGTGACTCCGGGGCAGGATCGCGTAAATTGCAGGGCCATCTGTGAGGCCGTTGAGCAGCCAGGAAACAGGTTTATCAATTGATCGCGCTGGGTAGCAATCTGTCGAAGAATTTTCCCCTGCATGATGCTGGCGCTGGTTTGAACCTGAATCCCGGCCGCTTGTGCCGCTTGCAATAGGGTCATTTCCTGGCCACCGAACGCTTGAGTGAGAGCCAGGAATGCCTCGGGCAGCGCTAGGTTCAATGGGGCTTGAATCCATCTAAAATGATGATGGTCTCCACCGACATCTTTAGCGATACGCACGAGGTTTTCCAGGCTCAGGTGCTCATCGGCGTTGGGTGGCACACGGAATCCGTTCCAGGTGGCACAGCCGTAGGCCTTGATTCTGCCTTGCTGGACAAAACGTTCACAGGCCTCGAAAGCCAATCGAATCATCTCGTCGAAGGCCGCAGACCCCAGCGCGGGTCGCTGGTGCTCGGGGTTGTGAAGGTGAAAGAGATCCAAGGTTTCCATACCAAGCGAGGCTCGGCTCACATCGAGTTGGTGGGCCAGATATTTAGGCGTCATGGCATGGCAACCGTCCATCACGTCGTCGGGTGTCAGAATGCCGGGCCCCAACAAAACGCGCTGGAACCAATCGCGTGAGCTCTCAACCGTGCTGCCATCGCCCATGGGAAGGTAACCGGCCTTGGTACTCACAAAGAAATCGTCGCGATTGAGGCCTTTGAAAGCCGCACCCAGAGCGCGTTCGCTGCGCCCGCCGCGATAGTTGGCGGCGGTATCAAATACGTTGCCACCCGCTTTGAAGAAAGCGGTGGCGGCGCTGGTGTAGTTGGCGTCCGTGGTGGGGTCGGGATTGCCGAGATAAGTGCCAAGGCCGAGTGAGCTGAGTTGCATAACGACCTCGGAGACTAGCTGTCTAAATCTTCTTTCACGTCGCGCTGGCCCATTTCTACCAGTCGCTCCCGGGCCCGAGTGGCCCATTCGTTATTGGGGTAACTTTCCACGAGTTTCTGATAAAAACCTTTGGATTCTTCGCGGTACTTGGCGATCTCCTCCTTGGAGAATTTCTCGAGATCCAGGTCGTAGCGGGCCTTATCACTGGCACTCAGGCCCTCGAAGTCCTTCTTCTCGTATTTGGCCAGAAAATCCTTGTTGAACTGAGTGATCACATCCAGCGGCAGGAATTTTTTGCGCAGGGCCTCACCCAAATAATAGTAGGCCCGTTCGCGGTCTACAAACTCCGGATAAGTCTCAAGCAGAGCTTTCAGTCGCTGCTCGGCGGCTGGGTAATTGTAGGAGTTGACGTAGAAGACGCCCACCAGCAGCTCATGTTCGGCGATGCGGCGCCAGCATTGGGTGACCTTGGTCTTGGTTTGCTCCGCGTAGGGCGATCCTGGAGATTCCTTGAGCAATTGCTGGAAAGTCTCCAAGGCCTTGCGGGTTTCATTCTGATCGCGCTCGGCGCTTTCGATGGAGGCATAGTGGCAAAGCGCGATGTGGTAGAGCGCGTAATCCCGTTTTTCCGAGCGAGGAAAATAATTTAAGTAGCTCTGATATTCCACCTGAGCTTCGGGATAGTTGCTGGTCGAGCCGAAGAAATAACTGTCCGCCACCAGCAGCTTGGCTTTGGGGAACTCCGCCGAGGAGGGCAAATATTCCTCGATAAGTTGCAGGGTCGCTCGACCCGCAGCCCACTTGCCTTGCTTCAACTGAGCCTCGCCTTTTGCGAGTAATTCGGGCGCGGTCTGGCCATGGACTTTGTCCACGGTCTTCGGTTTCTTGCATCCGAGGCCGACCATGCCTGAGAGGGCCAGCAATGCGAGCGTGAATGGGACGGCCAAAGAGCGCTTCATGGGGTTCCTATTAGACATTTTAGATGGCAATGGCAATCGGAGGTGGGCTGGTACGAGCGGCACGGTTGAAGTCAGTGGCGACTTCATTGGATGCGTTGGAACCGGCCCAGGTTCGAGACATGGATTCTAGCCAGGGTTCGACGAGGGCTTGGGCCTTGGCTCGATGAATATCATGGAAAACTTCATGATAGAAGCCTTCCAGAAGATGTCGCTCCAACGGTCCCGGTTTGATGGCCGACCATATTTCTTCGGCGCCGTTTGGATCCACCACCGTGTCGGTGCCGGACTGCAAGAGCAGCATAGGGCGATCCAGTTGTTCGGCATAGGCGATCAATTCATCCCGACCCTCTTGAATGGCCACCGGGAAGGATGCCGTCACGTGCCGGTGGCAGTATGGATCTGCCCAATATCGCTGCACCAGGATCGGGTCAGAGCAGACAAGGTTTTTGTTGCCGGGCAAATCAATGGGTCGGTGGGGAGCCAGGCGGTAGAGCACCTTCCCTAGCCAGCGTGTGAGGGGCGAGAGCGGTCTGAGACTTACCGCAGGGCTGCTGAGGATGAGACCATCCAGAGCATCGGTATGCCACAGGCTGGTGAGCATGGCCACCAATCCGCCAAAACTATGGCCTAACACGATCTGAGGACAAACCGGCGGCGGCAACACCGGCACATCTCCCACCAGGCGAGGAATGGCGCCTACGCGCTCCGCATCGTGGTACCGCTCCTGATGAAGAAATAGGGCCAGGTCGTCGGCGAAGGGGCGGATACCGGTGGCGTCACCACGGATGCCCGAGGAGCGGCCAAAGCCCGCGTAATCCATACTCGACACGGCCCAACCCAAGTCGTGTAGCCATTTTGCGGTGTGCTTGTAGCGTTCGCCATGTTCACCATAACCGTGAGACATCACCACGCGGCCTTTGGGATCGGGATGTTCCCACCTCGCAAAGGCCAGTTTCATTTGGGCATGGCCCGGCATGAAGCCCCTTTCGGTGGGCTCCAAATCGGCGGGCAATACGGCAATCGTTTCGGCCATCCCACCAGAATACCGCGCCGGACAGGACCCGTTCCTCCTTGTAAGATGAAGGGTTGGCCCGGTGTGGGCTCGGGATGGTGCATGGACTTTGATAGCCTCGTCAGGGCCAAAAACGAACTGGAACCCCGTGTGCGCCAGCTGACCGCGCACCTGGATGCGGAAAAAAAGGCCCTGGAGCTGGAACAAATTGAAGAAAGGACCGCCGCACCAGGCTTTTGGGATGATCCCGAGGCGGCCAAACCGTTGCTGAAAAAGCGTGGCGCGTTGGGTGACGACATTGCGCTTTCGAAAAAACTCAGCGGAGGGATCGAGGATCTTGAAACCGCCCTGGAGCTTAGTCGCGATGATGCGGATATGCATGGCGAGGCTGAAAATCTTGAGTCCGCCCTGCGCCGCGCCATTGAGGATGCCGAACTACGCATGATGCTCAGCGGCGACCTGGACAGCAATAACGCCATCGTGGCCATCGCGCCCGGCGCAGGCGGTACCGAGAGCCAGGACTGGGCGGCCATGCTACTCCGCATGTATCTGCGCTTCTGTGAAGCCAAGGGCTGGGCCACGGAAATGCTCGACTATCAGGACGGCGAAGAGGCCGGCATCAAAGGCGCCACCATTCTGGTCACTGCCCCTTATGCCTATGGGTACCTACGCGCCGAGGCCGGCGTCCACCGGCTGGTGCGCATCAGCCCCTACGATTCCGCCAAGCGCCGCCATACCAGCTTCGCCGCTGTTTACGTGAGCCCCGAACTGGACGACACCATCAACGTGGATATTCCGGACAAGGATCTGAAGATTGATGTGTTCCGCGCGTCCGGCGCTGGGGGTCAGCACGTGAACCGCACGGAATCCGCCGTGCGCTTCACCCATCTGCCCACGGGCATCGTGGTGAGCTGCCAGAACGAGCGCAGCCAAATCAAGAACCGCGCGACGGCGCTGAAAGTATTGCAAGGCCGGCTCTACGAATTGGAGCAGCGCAAGTTCCTGGACAAGGTGGCCGCCGCCTCGGGGGAAAAGTCCGATGTGGCCTGGGGCTCCCAGATCCGCAGCTACGTGCTTCAGCCCTACCAGATGGTGAAGGACCACCGCACCAACGAGGAAACCAGCCAGACCCAGAAAGTGCTCGACGGCGACATTGACGCCTTCATCCGTGCGCAGCTGCTGGCGAAATCGCTGAAGGCGGAAAGCTAGAATCCGGATGAAACCCCACTGCGACCTATGCCTTTCCCCCATCGCCGAGGGCCGTTCCAATCGCTTTCTTCATGGCGCGGAATACGAGTTTTGCTGTCCAGGCTGCG
>JAYVXV010000161.1:0-6131 GCA_043784905.1 Holophagaceae bacterium
GGGCTGGAATCCTGGCGTGTTTCGGCCTCCAGGCGATCCCGAAAAGCCAACGCCAGTTCTCGCCAAAAACTGACCCAGTCTGCGCCCAGGCTGGCGAGGGCCTGGCAATGGTCGAGAATGGCGGTGGTATCACCGGCATAAAGGGCTTCTAATACGCCCTGAACGCGCACGGCGGGCACGATACCCAATTGTTCGCGGACCACGTCCTCCTGGACCTGTCCGTCCCCTGCGGCGATGACTCGATCCAGCGTGGTGAGCGCATCCCGCATGGAGCCCTGTCCTGCCTCGGCCAGCAATCGCAGGCTGTGGGGCTCGAAGGGCACACCCTCGGCATCACAAACCTTTTGAAGGCGTCCCTCGATGAGCCCCACCGGAATCAACCTGAATGGGTAGATCTGAACGCGGCTCTTGATGGTGTCTGGAACGTCCTGCAACTCCGTGGTGGCGAGTACGAAGACAGCGTGGGGTGGGGGTTCTTCGAGGACTTTCAAAAGTGCATCGAAAGCTTGGCGGCTCAGCATATGCACTTCGTCAATAATGTAAACTCGGTAACGACAGAATGCTGGGCGCGTCTGCACTTGTTCCCGAAGCGCCCGGGCATCCTCCACCGAAGCGCGGGATGCAGCGTCAATTTCTACAATGTCCAGATTGCGGTCCGGCTGTTCGGCCGCCACGCAGGGATCACAGACGCCACAGGGTGTGGCAGTGGGTCCTTGAACGCAGTTCAGCGCCCGGGCAAGAATCCGCGCGGTGCTGGTCTTCCCTGTTCCACGAACCCCCGCGAAGAGAAACGCTTGATGATGGATCCGACCGGACTCCTGAGCCCGGCCCAATGCGTTGGAGAGGGCGCGAACACTGGCTTCCTGGCCCACCAAGTCGGAGAGGAAACGAGGGCGGTATTTGAGTGCGAGGGTGGTCATGAACACTCAGTCTCTCACAAGAGTCGGAGGCATTAGGATGGAGTCTGGAGGCGCTTGAATGCAGGTTGTCGTTACGGGTGCCACAGGCTTCATCGGCTCAACGGTGGTGGAGCGAGCCCTGGACCAGGGCCACACGATTTTTGCGCTGGTACGAGATCAATCCTTGACCAATGTTCACGATGAGGCCGTGAAAGAAGGGCGAATTATTCCTGCCCCGTTCGGCGCAGAATCCGAAGTCCTCGTTCAAGGTTTTGGCCTGGAGCCAGGCGCAATCTGGATTAATGCAGCAGGATTGCAACGAGGCCGAAATCAGCTGGAACTCGAACTCGCCCACCCGACCTTGACCCGTTATCTCATTGACTTGGCTCAAGACTTAGAGGCTTCACAAGTGGTGCACCTAAGCCCTTGGGGGGCCCATGACAGTGACGTCTGGGGGCGTTCCAAATTACAGGCTGAAACCATCATTCAATCCTGTTCAAGGCCATGGACCATCCTTCGCAGCGCGCCTGTTTACGGGACAGGCGATGGGTTATTGGACGAGATTGGTGCCTGGATGCACCGAAGCCCATTCATCCCCAGATTCCTCGAAAATGTCCTACTGTCACCCGTCCATGTTGATGATGTGGCCGATGCCCTGTTAAAGGCAGACCCGGGCGTATACGACATCGGCGGAGAAACGTTGCCTTGGGGCGAGCTTCTCCGTTGTTGCGCAACGGCCGCAGGCAAGAGCCTTATGGGGCCCCATTTGTCGGATGCCACTCTGAATCGCATCGCTCTTTTTTTTGGGGATCGTGGATGGCTGTCCTCCCTCGTGAACTTTGATAGCGAATCGCTTCGCCGCCATCGAATGGGATATGAAATCAATGAGAATGATCTGAAGCGCATTCTAGGCAAGGCACCTCGATCCTTGAACGATTACTTGTTCACGGAATGGGCCTATCGGGCTAAAACGGGATAGGGCTAACTTGCAGCTTCAAAGAGTCCTGGTTGTCGGGCGGCTTGCAGGGAATGAGACGGTGGACGGGTCGGGCCCGAGGATTTTGCCCACACGGGCTCAGGCACCAAACGCATTGAGGGCATTGAGGGCATTGAGCGCATTGACCGCGTTGAGCGATGAACACGGGGTCGCGTCGGTAGGTATTCTCGCAAGGCCGATCGAACCCTTTCGGTGTAGGTGAAATCAAGGATGTGAAGCCAGTGATGCTCCGCCAAGATCGCGTAAAAGGGGTCGTCCCTCAGAAGCCGTAGGCCTCCCGCCCAGGCGCTTTGGGCACCTGAGTCGCGGGCCCGGCGACCGAAAGCTTCCACATCGCAAATGGGCATGAGTGGCGCAGCGCTTATGCCCACGGAGATGCCCGCTTTTGCAAGCCGCTCAACGGTCGCCCAGCGGCTAGAGATGGAAGGCGCATTAGGTTCGACGATTTGTCGAACGATGTCGTCGTCGGTCGGGATGGAAAACCCGATGGAGATTCGATCGCCAAACATCTGGATCAAATTCAGATCCTGAAGAATCATAGGCGACCGGGTGTGAAGCATGACGCGAGTGGTAGGGCAGGCTTGCAGCACCTGTAGGCATTTTCGAGTAAGGCGAAAATCTTTCTCGATGGGTTGGTACGGGTCCGTGGCGCTGGACATGAACACGGCTTCGTTATGCAACCGGTGGCGCTGGGACCAGAGCATTTCGGGGGCGTTGAGCTTGGGAGCCACCCAACGGCCCCAGTCGGCGGCGTCATGAAGCACAGGTTGACCATGGGCTGGATCATGCCCCTTTGCGGGAGCAGGGTAGTCCCGAACGTAGCAGTACCTACACCCATGACTACAGCCACGGTAGGGATTCAGGGTGAAGCCATGGCCATAGATGGGGTCTTTCTGGGGACGCAGGATGCTGCGGGCTTCTTCGGGCTCCACTTGAAGGTCGCGGAAAAGCTTGGGGGTGGGGTCCTGGGATAGAAGAGAGAGGTTCATACCCCAATACTTCGCATTTTTTTCGCTAAGTCAAGAGGCCCTTCCCTTTTTTCTGAAAATCTTTGCAAAGCTAATTTCTAGGGTTTGCCATCCCCGGCTTGAAGCCCAGACGTTTTATCCTTTGGTATCACATTGATCCGCCCGTTGGTCTCAAGAATGGCCACTCGCACATCTGAAGCATCCATCAATCCGGCTTGTCGAATGGCCGAAAGCAGCTCATGCCGCGTGATGCGCTCGCTGCCCAAGATTTGTTCGTCCACGATGCCGTTATGCACCAAAATCTGTGGCTTTCCTTCGATGAAGGCCTCGATCTTCTTGCTCTTGAAGGTAATGAAGCCCACCAAGGCATTCACCGCCACCAGCGCCCCCGCCAGGATGAAGCCCGCGCCAACCGTGTTGTCCCCCGCGTTCATACTGTTCTGAACGGCGTTGCTCAGGACCAGCAACAACACCAGGTCGAAGGGCGCCAACTGGCCGACCTGCCGCTTGCCCGTGAGTCTGAGGATCACCAACAAGAACCCGTAAACCAACACCGAGCGAAGCACGAATTCCCACCAGGGCTGTTGCAGGTGCCACATGGATACGCCCACCGGGAGCGGACCGTCGAGGAGGATGAGTAGCGGCGTCATAAATCAGAACGTGATGACGAGAGAGGTCGTGAACATCGTGTCTGTTTTCTTCAGAAGCACGGGCACCTGACCGATGATGACGTTCGAGTTCAGGGATGAAATCACGTTCACCGCCGATGATGCGGGCTTGTTCTTGTACGTAAAGTCGTAACCGACCTTCAGCGCCAAGTAATCGCTGATTTTGGTGATAAGGGAATTCTTCCAGACACCCAAATAATCACGGCTGTCCTTCATGCTGTTCGAGAAGGCTGCCTCAGATGTGAAATGGGTCGTGGACCCGAACTTTTGATCCAACTTGGCGGAGACCTGCCACGTACCGTAGCTCTGCTCGAAATCCGGTGTACTGAAAACCGGCTGTTCCTTTGTGAAACCCACGCCAACATCCGTTCGGAATTTTGTCTCAGAGGTGTCAAACCACAGGATACCTACCCCCGCGATGGCCTTGGTGCGGGAATCCAAACCCGCTGGCTTGTTGCTCTCCCAGCCGACCGATCCAAAGGCAAAAAAGTGCTCGGTAAACTTGTAGTCATAGCGACCCAGGGCGAAGTAGGACTCCGAAGACACTTGGCTGGTCTCGGTCTCATTCAGCACATAACCACCAGGCTGGGTGGAAAGTCCCGTCGCACTATGAGTGACCGTCGTGGTCTCAATGCGCACACCGCCGACGTTAAATGCCAGTTGCGATTGGATCCACTTGTAAAGAAATTCGTTGCCGAATCCCAGGGAATTGCCTTTGGCATTCCCGCTAGTGGCCACAAAAGAAAGGCTGGCCTTGTCGCTCCAAGGCCTTGTTGGAGCTGCGTCTGGAGTGATCAGGACCGATACAGGAGAAACAACGTTGGCGGAATCATCGCTCTTCACGACCGCGTTGGTGGCTAGTAGGTTTTCAGGAGGGCCTGGGATGGGCGTTCCAGCACCCAGAGAAGTGATTGCCAGCAAGCTCGCAGAGACAGGCAACAGGCGTCGGATCTTCATGTAGGACTCCTATGAGGAATAATTTAGAGTTGCGAAAAGCTTAGCCGAAAATCAATTTGCCCAGCTTTCAAGACCTTCGATGACATCCCTTACGCCCGGCCCGAATCGTGCATTGCTGATCCAATCAATGCCTGGAGGAAGGCCACCCAGAGCGGTTTCAAGACGCTTACGATGGCCGATCTCAGGTCTTGGAATTGCACGATCAGCAGACTCGTTTCGAACTTGAAGCGGCGCGCTCAACCCAGGAACCCACGCTTCCAATGTGCGCTGGATACCCTTAGGTTCGTATAGGTGAGCCTCCGTTTTAAAAGCCCCACCGACGAAACTCCTAAGCTGCATGAGCCCTATGGGCGCGCATCCGGGATCAATCCAGGAAGGCACCAAAGCCCCAAGAAACCCTTGACCCTCCGGTGGATGGACCAGAAAACCGAAGCCATCCTTCAGCGGCGCAAGGGGCGCATGACGGCTGTGGCACAAGCGCACCGAGGTGTAGGGCATAGCCTCGAGCGCTTCGGCGCTTTGAGCCGCAATCCCGCGTAACAGCGCGGCCGATTCAAAGGCTGGAAGCGCCATCAGCACGCGATCCACATCCCTAGTTTCCCCGCTTCCCCGCACTCGCCAGCGTCCTGATGCTAGCCTCTCAAGGCCGTCGGCGCGCAGCCCCGTACAAATCATGGGCAGCCTTTCCGCTAGTCGCTTGGTCAGCATCCCCATGCCACCCTTTGGCACCACCAATTCGCTGCGACCCGAGCTCCGAATGCCCTTAAAAATCGAACCGATGGATTCCCATTGCTGCAATTTCGGCAGGGCGTCCACAGAGAGATTTTCAGGCGGCGCTGCAAGGATGCCAGCCACCATCGCCGGCAACAATTCTGAAGCAACCCTGCGGCCCAATCGCCGCGCAACGAAATCGGAAAGGCCTTCCTCTGGGTTCGCGGGTCGAACCGGAATGAGGGGTTCGATCATCATCCGCAACTTGGCGTTAAAGGGCAAAAGTCTGGACCCCAGCCATGCAAAAAGCGATGCAGGAACGGGCACGAGCGAACCGCCCTTCCCTATCCAACGTATCCCGTGTCCGGGGCTGTGGACCTCCAAGCCAATGCCTTTGAGAAGGCGCTCTACAGCCGAACCCGGCGAGCAGAGCACGCCCTGGGGGCCGCGTTCCAGGTAGCCAGGACGACTTTCCTCATCGGGCCAGGACAGCGTCTGAACCCAGCCACCCACGG
The DNA here is from genome assembly GCA_043784905.1 of Holophagaceae bacterium. Lineage (GTDB taxonomy): Bacteria > Acidobacteriota > Holophagae > Holophagales > Holophagaceae > JANXPB01. The sequence continues at coordinate 5,716 of JAYVXV010000161.1, forward strand.
AGCGTTGAGCCTCCCAGACTTCCACGGATTCGCCACGCTGTTGCAGATGCCACGCGGCTACAAGGCCACTGATGCCGGCGCCGAGGACGAGGGTTGTCATGACCCGGCGCGAATCGGAGGTGCGTCGGTGGTGCCTCGATCCAGCGCTTCCATGGTTAGTCTCGTCAGGCAGCGAATGTAGCTCTGATTTACGCCGGGGGCCGGGAGTCTTCGATACGTGCGGATGCCTGCTTTTTGGGCCAACAGGGCATACTCAATATCCAATTCGTGAAGGGTCTCAATATGCTCACTGACGAAGCTGATGGGCAGAATGATGACATCCCGTCCGCCGAAATCCGATAACACCTTTCGCAGGTTTGGGGAGAGCCACCGGATGGGCCCCACTCGGCTCTGGTAGGCCAATACGAAACCGCCGG
>JAYVXV010000162.1:0-6128 GCA_043784905.1 Holophagaceae bacterium
CCGTCACCACGTTCAGCATCCAGTGGAGCCCGTAGCAAAGGTGCATATAAGCGTGGCCGCCGCGCTCCCACATCACCGCGTTGCGATTCGTGCGGCCAAAGCGCGCGTGGCTGGCGCTGTCCTCCACGCCGCCGTAGGCCTCGACTTCGGTGATGCGCAAGACGACTTCACCCCGGACCAATAGCTGGCCCAAAAGCTCCGTCGCCACGAGGTCCACGTCGCGCCGATAGAAAGATGGAGGAATCAACTTTCCCGGTGAAAACATCGTCGCCCGCGCACGAAGGTCTCGCGCACCATTCGCGGATCCGCTCGATAGATGAGCCGCGATAGGACCCGATCTGCGGCATCCTCATCTCGTTCGGCGGGATCTGTCTGGCGAGGGTCCACCACGACGAAATCCGCATCCTTGCCTTTTTCTAAATTTCCGATGCGATCGCTGAGACCCAAGGCCTTCGCCGCGCCCAAGGTCGCCACATGAAAAACTTCCGCCGGTTTCAATGTTGCATTTTTTTCGGTCAGCAACGCGAAGCGCAGCTTGGACACCGTGCAGGCCATGGCCATTTCATTCCACATGGAAAGGCTGGGGCCGCCCGCCACGTCGGTACCGAGGCCGATATTCAAACCTTCGTCGAGCCAACGCCGTAGCGGCATCACGCCACTTTGAAGAAAGGCGTTGGAGCTGGGGCAGTGAACGACTGAAGCACCGGCGTCGCGGATCAGCGTTCGTTCCGATGCATCCAGATGGATACCGTGACCCAGCAGCGTGCGTGCGTTCAGCATCCCGTGGCGATGGTAAACGTCCGTGTAGGTCGAGCACGCTGGGAAAAGTTTTTTTACCCAAGCAAGTTCATCGAGATTTTCAGCCAAATGAGTTTGGATGAAGGCGCCGTACTTTTCGGAAAGCGCACCCACGCCGCGCATGAGATCAGGCGAGCACATGGGCGCAAAGCGCGGCGCGAGCGCGTACATCAAGCGCCCATCAGCTTTCCCGTGCCATTGCTGAAGTAGCTCTTCGCTTTGCCCAAGCGAAGTTACCGTGTCCTCGCGCAGACCGTCCGGAGCATTCCGATCCATCATCATCTTGCCGATGGCCGCACGAATGCCGCAGGTTTCAGCCTCTCGAAAGGCCACGTCCGTGGCTTGCTGGTGAACCGTGGAATAAATCACCGCCGTGGTGGTCCCCAACGCAAGCAGGTCGCTGAAGAACCGCCGGGCTGCGTGCTGAGCAATGTTGACGTCCGCGAACCTCGTCTCGGCGGGAAAGATATACGTCTCCAGCCAGGGCAGCAATTCAAAGCCATCCATGGCCACGGATTCGTACTGGGGCAGATGGACGTGAAGATCAATGAGCCCGGGAAGAATCCAATAAGGGCGCAGATCCCGGATTACTGCGTAGGGATATTGCGCGACGATTTCGGGAAATGGCCCGACGGCTTTAATGCGGCCCTTTCCACCCACGAGCAGGGCACCGTCCGATTCTTCCTGGAGTCGCCCTGGGCCCGAAGCGCTGAGCAGGTGGGCGCGGTAGAGCGTCGAGGAGTCCGGGGTGGGCTCGGTTGTGTCGGATGGCGTCATTTCACCAGAATAAGCTAGTGTCTGTTCCTTATTTGGCGCGGGCGCCAAGCAGTGGGTTCCAATACTCCGGCAGCGCGGGGCGGCCCAATAGGAAGCCCTGCAAAGCATTGCAGCCGAGGCCTTCAAGAAAGACCCGCTGGCCTTCCGTTTCCACGCCTTCGGCCACGACCTCCATGCCCAGATTCCGCGCCAGGGTGACGATGGTCTGAACGATGGTGGCGGACCCCTTACTACCCTCTGAAGCGAAAAGGCCCGCCACGAAACTCTGATCAATTTTGAGGGTATCAATGGGGAGTTTCTGAAGGTAGCTAAGGGATGAATAGCCCGTCCCGAAATCATCAATGGCGATGCGAACACCCAGAGCACGCAGCTCCTTCAGCCATTTGGCCGCATCCGCTGGGCGATCCATGATTAAACCTTCGGTGATTTCCAACTCCAGACACGAGGGGTCAAGCCCCCTGGACGCCAGGGCCAGGGCGATGGTGTCCACCCAATCTGCTTGAGCAAATTGCAAGGGCGATACATTCACCGCAACCCGCAAATCTGTGTGACCTGCTTGCCGCCACGCAGCGATTTGATCGCAGGCCCGCTCCAAAATCCAGGTGCCGAAGGGCACGATAAATCCACTTTCTTCGCAGGTGGAGATAAATTTTGCGGGGGGGACGAGGCCCAGCTTGGGGTGATTCCACCGCACCAGCGCTTCGAAGCAAGTGACCCGACCCTCCGCAGTGAACATGGGTTGGTAATGGAGAGCAAACTCGCCTTCGAGAAGGGCCGCACTGAGGCGATTTTCCAATTCCGCTCGCTCTTGCAATCGGGTTTGAAGCTCCGCCGTGAAGCATTGGTAGTTGTTCCTCCCCATGGATTTTGCCCGGTACATGGCCGCGTCCGCATGTTGCTGAAGGGTGTCCGCGTCCTGCGCATCTCCAGGGAAGAAAGCGATGCCGATGCTCGCGCCCACCTGAATCTCGTGGCCATCGGCAAAGATATGTACCTTCAGGGAATCCAAAAGTTGCCGGGCCACCCGGACCGCGCCGTTAGGATCCGTCAGATGGTTCAAGGCCACCGTGAATTCGTCGCCACCCATTCGGGCCAAGGTATCGCTGGACCGGATGACCGATGAAAACCGCTCTGCAACTTGTTTGAGCAGGATGTCCCCGGCCCCATGACCAAAGGTGTCGTTGACGTGTTTGAATCCGTCGAGATCAATGAAGAGCAGAGCCAATTCTTGGCCATGACGAGTCGCTTGGGCGATGGACTGCTGAAGACGGTCATGGAATAGCACCCGGTTGGGAAGCCCCGTCAGCGCATCGTGGTGGGCCTGGTGCGCGAGCTGGTTGGTGAGGGTCTGGTGCTCAATGGCGAGCCCTCCCAAACGGCAGCAGGTGTCAAGCAGCGCCAATTCGTCCGGTCGGGGTTCGCGGGCTTCTCTGGCGTGGAAAGCGCATGTTCCCAGAACCTCGCCTTTGCCTGAAAGGATCGGCTGGGACCACGCGGCTTTGATACCCTCAACTTGAGCCATTTCACGGTGGGATTCCCAGCGTGGATCCGTGGATAGATCTGGGCAGATCACCAGCTCGCCTCGAAGAGCCGCACCACCACAGGATCCGCAGCCAGGTTCAGCCAACGGGCCGTTGAGGGCCTGGGCGAAATCCGTTGGAAGATGTCCGCTGGCGGCAACAATGAGCAGGCCGTCTTGCAGCAGCCGGACCGAGCACATCAAGTCCGGGCACTGGCTTTCCGCCAGGGCCACGAGATCTTCCATGATGAGTTGAATGGGAAGGTTCTGAGCCACCATGGCCAGCAGTTCTCGCTGCCCTACATCAAAGGCTTCGGCGCGCTTGCGAGCTGTGATGTCAATAAGAGTGCCCTCGATAAGTGGAGCCCCACTTTCGCTCACCAGAATGCTCACGCATTCGAGCCCCCAGAAAACCTGGCCATCTTTTTTTCGGAGCTTCGTCTCCAGATTGTTGATGCTGCCCTGTCGCTGCAAGTCCCGCAGGTAATCCTGCCGATCGCTCCGCTCAAAATAGAGCGCGCTAGCGCTGATGGAGAGCAGTTCTTCCCGGGTGTAACCCAGCATGTGCGCGAAGGCATCATTGCAATCCAGGATGGTTCCCGAAGGGGTCGTGTGGAAAACGCCGGCCATGTTTCGTTCAAAGAGTAGGCGGTATCTGCGTTCAGAGACCTTCAGGTTTTCCAGGGCCCGGACCCTCAGGATCGCCAGGGCCGCAGCCGCCACCAGGGTCTCGAGGGACTGGATTTGTGACGGTTCCAAATCCACCGGGCCATCGGCGCCGAAATTCCCTCCAATGAGGGACCCGACGATCTGGTCTTGATGAACCATCGGAATCGCCAGGTAGGTCTGCAGTGGGTGAGCATCCACTTCGGGTTGGTGGTAGTGCAAGGACTCACTACAGAGAGGGATGTGGATGGTCCTTCGCTCGGTTTTCAAGCGCCGATTCAAATCGAAATGACCCGAGTTCTCCTGGATGGGGACCGTGATGCCTTCCACGCTAAACAGGGCCAGCAAGCTCTCGGTCCAATGGGTCGTAACACCCGCGCCAGTGCCAATGTCGTAGCGGTTCCGCCACCAATGGTGCAGGGGTGCAAGACGCCGAGCGAAGCCGAAGAGGAGGCCCATCAGATGGTCTTCGTCCGTGGTTTCGGCGAAGGCTTGGCTAGCCTCTACCAGGCAGAGCGCTTGATCCGTATTTCGCTGCAATTGCGTGGAGGCCTGGGTCTGCTCAGTCATGTCCAACGCCAAGGTCAGAGCCACGTTTCGGTCCTGATACCGCAGGCTGTAAACACTGATCTGCACATCCAGTAAAGAACCGTCTTTGCGGCGATGCTTCCAGATTCCCACCTGCCGAAAAGGGGCCTGGCCCACCTGGGGCGAGGCATTGAGTTTCGGGGCCTCATCGGGAGGGCGGATGTCTCGGAGGGTCATCCCCAAAAATTCATCCCGGGAATATCCGTAGGCAGTGAGGGCGGCATCATTGACTTCAAGAAATTTGAGGCTGCTCTCCTCATACATCCACATGGGAAGCGGGTTCCCAGTGAACAAAAGGTTGAAAGCATCCTCGGACACAGTCATGAAACGCTCCTGAGACAGAAAGCCTACCTATGATTGATATGGGCCGATGGGAAAGTCTACGCGGAGCACCAGTCCGTTAATACCAGATACCTAGACCCGCGCGCTCCGCTCAGACGAACGTCGCAAGAATGCCGTTGCTCAACAGCATTCCGCGATTGGAAAGCCTCACGTTTTTCCCTGTCCGAATCACCAATCCTTCACGCTCGAAGGGCACCATCTGGGCTTCCCAGGTATCCACCAGAGGCAAAAGATTCTGAGTGGCCGCAAGGGCGCGAAGGGCCTCCCAATCTATGCCCCGATGGAGGCGGAGGCCCAGCAGGGGAATTTCAGAAAGCGCTTCGGCCCCGTCCAACGCTTGAAGGTCCACACCGGCACGGCCATCGGCCCAAGCGGGAATGTTGCCCTCTTCGGTCCACCGAAATGCGCCCAAGTGGGAGGCGGCGCTGGGTCCAATCCCTAAATAGGGCCGCCGTTCCCAATAGCGGGAATTGTGCTTCGATTCACCAAAGGGTTTCGCATAGTTGCTGATCTCGTAGGGGCTGAAACCCAACCGAGGCAACTCGATTTGCAGCGCCTCAAAGACCGTGGCGACCTCATCTTCTGAAGGCAACAAAGCGCGGCCCGCATCCACTTCGGCCTTGAGTGGACAGTTCTTGTCCAGATCCAGCAGGTAGATGCTCATGTGCTCCAATCCCGTCGCCACCATGCGCCGGGTATCCTCCAACACCCGGGATAAATCCTGACCGGGAATCCCCACCATCAAATCTCCGCTGCGACGCTCGAAACCCGCTGCCCTAGCCAGTTCCAGAGCCTGTAGTGCCGTATCACCGTCATGGATTCGCCCAAGACGGCGTAGCAACTCGTCGTCCAGGGTTTGCACGCCAAGGCTGATGCGATCCCAACCCAGCGCCCGGGCCGATTCAAGCCAGGCCAAATCCACGGTGCCGGGATTGGCTTCCAACGTAGCCTCACAGAGCCCCGATAAATCAAAGGCTTCATGGACGGATTTAGTAAGCGCGCTTAGTTCTTCGGGCAACAACAAGGATGGCGTGCCACCGCCCAGATAAAGCGTGTCTACTCGGGGCCGATTCAGCGCCTGGCCCCAGACCCCCACCTGCTTGATGAGCCGCGCCACCGTAGCGGGTTGAAGCGAATCGTCGCGGGTGGTGACGAAGCTGCAATAGGTACACCGATCCCGACAAAAGGGCATGTGCAAATAAAGCCCGATGGGTTCTTGAGTTGCGGCGACGCAAAGCTGCGGGAGGCGGTCGAGCAGTTCAGGGATCAACAACCACTTGCCTCAGGGTTTCTTTCAGGCTTTTAGCCTCTCGGACGAAGCGCCAGGGCGCGGAAGTCGCGTGGGTGCCATTCTCCAAAGCCCGAAGACGTTCATCCAGCTCTTCTTTATGGGCCGGAGAAAGGGATTTTTCACCGCCCAGGTTCAGCTCCAAGAGCA
>JAYVXV010000163.1:0-6126 GCA_043784905.1 Holophagaceae bacterium
GCCCTTTCCCGCGGTGAGATTCAGTGCATTGGGGCCACGACGCACAAGGAATACGCAAAGTACATAGACAAGGACCGCTCTTTGGTCCGGCGTTTCCAACCCGTCACGGTGAATCCGCCGGACGAGGCTGAAAGCCTGCACATCCTCGAAGGCATCCGCAGCCGCTACGAGCTGTTCCATCGCGTGCGCTACGCTCCGAAGACCGTAGAAGCGGCGGTTTATCTCTCCAACCGATACATCACCGATCGATTTCTGCCAGATAAGGCCATTGATCTGCTGGACGAGGCTGGGGCGCGCGTGAAGCTGCGCGGAGCCGCGCCGGGCGAGAGCCACGCGGCCGAGGATGAACTCCACCGCGTCACCACCGAAATGAACGAAGCCGTGCTCTCTAAGGATTTTGAAAAGGCCGTTTTGTTGCGGCAGCGGGAAGTCCAGCTCAAAGAGGAACTGGCTGCCACCCGTTCGGAACTGAGCGAAGAAGATTACGCGGGTTTCCCTGAAGTCACCGAGCAGGACATCGAAGAAGTCGTCGCCTCCTGGACCGGAATTCCTGTGACTGCGCTGAAGAACGATGAAAAAGCCAACCTCGCCCACATGGAAGAAAAAATCAACGAGCGTGTCATTGGCCAGGCCGAGGCCGTTTCTGCGGTTTCGAGGGCCGTGCGCCGGGCCCGCACAGGGCTCAAGAATCCCGCCAGACCCATGGGCTCTTTTCTTTTCCTAGGACCCACGGGCGTGGGTAAAACGGAATTGGCCAAGACCCTTGCGGGCTTTTTGTTCGGCGATCCCAAGAAAATGATTCGCTTCGATATGAGCGAATACATGGAGAAGCATGAGGTCAGCAAGCTCATGGGCGCCCCTCCGGGCTATGTGGGCTACGAAGAAGGCGGGATGCTCACCGATCGCATCCGCCGGAATCCCTACTGTGTCATCTTGTTCGATGAAGTCGAAAAGGCCCATCCCGACCTGATGAACGTCCTGCTCCAGATCTTTGATGATGGACAGGCTTCGGATGCTTTCGGGAACCAGGTGGACTTCAAGAACACCATCATTATCATGACCTCCAATATTGGGAGCCGAGAGCTATTGGCAGACAAGAATCTCGGCTTCGTCGAGCAGGACGGTCGTGCGGACGCTAAGGCTGCGGACGTGATGAAGGTCCTCAAGCGCTCTTTCAGCCCTGAATTCCTAAACCGCATTGACGAGACGGTGGTTTTCAACCGCTTGGGTGATGAAGACCTTCGCCGCATCGTCCGTTTGCTGGTGGAAGACCTGAACAACACCCTGCAAAAGCACAACCTGAGGGTGGAGCTGAGTGACGCAGCCTGCGACCACTTGGTGAAAACCACCGCAAGAGATCGCGCTTATGGAGCCAGGCCTTTGCGCCGCGCCATCCAAAAGCAGATAGAGGACCCACTGGCTGAACTGATGGTGGCGCAGGACACGGTGCCTGCGGGCATCGTGAAATTCGATTTCAGTGACAACAAATTGGTGCCGACCTTTAAAGAGGCCGCGGCCCGGGACACGCAACTGGTGGGGGCCACTGAATGACTTTGATTACCCGGATTTCGCATCGGGCAGCATCCCGGTGTGTGGGCGGCCTGTTGCCCATGCTCATTGCAGCGGGAACGCCTGCCATCATCTACGCGCAGGACGCAGAGCCCATTGTAAAAATCGAAGTGGTGGGGGCCCAGAAACAAACCTCGGAAACGGTGATTTTCAAATCCGGCATTCGCGTTGGCGATGATGCCCGGAACCTCGATTTCACCAAGATCACCGAAAAAATGTGGCTTTCGGGTTCCTTCGACGACATCAAATTCGAGTTGGAAGATGATAAAGGCGGGAAGAAGCTCATCATCCGGATTCGCGAGCGGCCCCTCATCAAAGAAGTTGATTACCGAGGCGGCACCGAGCTTGGCCTATCGAACATAAAAGATAAGGTCAAAGAAAAGAAGCTCAACATCAACCCAGACTCACTCTACGACCCGGACGCCGCCCGAAAAATCAAGGATCTGATCGTGGATCAGGCTGCGGAAAAGGGTTTCCGCACTCCCGTGGTGGACATTCAGCTCGAATCCATGGGTGCCGGCACCGCACGCCTGGTCTTTGATATCAAAGAAGGCGGCAAGGTTCGGATCTACTCCCTCAAATTCCGAGGCAACAAAGTCTACTCCAGTGGGCAGCTCGCGCACGTCATGGAGAAAACGCGACAGCACTGGTGGTTCAGTTGGCTTTCTTCCCACGATCTGCTGGTGGATAAAAACCTTGAAGAGGATTTGAAACACATCAAGGAAGCCTACTGGCGGAAGGGCTATAAAGATGTTTTCGTGGGCCAGCCCACCATCGAAGTGCAGGACTTCACCACTGCATCGCAAAAGAAAAGGAACATCAAGCGGGTGAAGGGCGCGAAATCCCCCAAGTACGACCTACGTGCGACCTTGGTGGTACCGATACTCGAGGGTGAACAGTTCTTTGAAGGCACCTTCAAGGTGGAAGGCAACGACAAGGTCTACAAGGAAATTTTTTACCGAGATAAATATGCGGAGATGAAGCGAGACAATCGCTCGTTTGTCGCGAAGTTTCTGAACATTAAGCCATCCACCGAAGACCAGCCCGCACAAAAGGCCCATCCTTTCGATCTGGATGCTTTGAACAAAGCCGTGGATAAAATTCGCGAAGCCTACAGCAATCGCAGCTACATCACCTTCCACGCTGAAAAGAAACTAGAGACGCGGGAAGAGGCCGGACGAAGGCTTGTGGACACCACTCTAAAAGTGGATGAAGGCGAAAGCTTCTCCATTCGTAAGATCGAGTTTGAAGGCAACACCACCACCAAGGACAAGGTGTTGCGCCGGGCGCTCCGCGTCAGAGAAGGCGATCTTTTCTCCGCCGATGAATTCAAGGACTCCTTTACGGGCCTCGGTCAGCTTGGATACTTCGATGTGAAGAATCAGGAACCCAAAGTTGATTTCGTGCCCAACAAGCCTCAGGTGGACATCACCATCAAGGGTGAAGAATCGGGTGTCAATGAACTGCTTTTCCAGGGTGGTTACGGCGAACTTTTCGGGTTCACCCTGGGTGCCAGTTTCTCGACCAAGAACCTGGGTGGCGGTGGCGAGAGTTTGGCCGTCAGTTACAATGGCGGCCGCTTCTCTCGGAGCGCATCCATTTCGTATACCGAGCCCTTCATTCTGGATCTGCCCTATTCATTCTCCGCGAGCGTGGCGAACGGAAGCACGGATTACGATGCCTCTCGTGTGGGTGTCAACAATGCCTACTCTCAATTCACCAGGTCCCTGGGGCTTTCCGTTGGGACTCGACTTTCGACCTTTTTCCCACAGAAACGATGGGCCTTTTTCACCACTTATTCAGTGGGATATTCCTTCAGCATCATCCGCATTGAGGGTGGTCGCAATTTCATATTCCGCGACACCACGAGCCAGCTTTCTTCGACGCTTAACCAGAGTCTGGAATTCTCGACTGTCAATCACCCGTATAAGCCGACGAGTGGAACCCGTTTCAGCATGGGCCTCGAATATGGCGGCTGGCAATTTGGTACCGACAAACCCTTTTTGAAGGCCAATTGGGGCTTTGCTAAATACGCTTCTCTCGGTGAGCGAAATATTTTCGCGGCGAATGTCAGCTATGGCTACTTGAGGAACCTAGGCAAGGAAGACCTCCAGATATATCAGTTCTACAGGCCCGGTGGCGAAAACAGCGTTCGCGGGTACAAGTACGGCCAAATAGGTTCGGTGAAAATTGACAATTTTGGGCGCCCCGTGTTTGTGGGTGGCAACAAGCAGTTCGTTGCCAATTTGGAGTATCAATTCAAGGTGGCGGATCCCTTCCGATTTGTCGTGTTCTATGACATGGGCAACGCATGGGCGCCAGGCACCAAAGTTTTCTCCAGCGACGTAGTGAGCTACGACCTTGGGGGCACCCAAACCACCTACCGGAATCCCTCCCTGCTTCGCAGCGCGGGCATCGAATTGCGTTTCTTCCTACCCATCAGCCCCGCGCCTTTGCGGTTGATCTGGTCGAGAAAACTCAATCCCTATCCTTTCCCATTGGATGTGGATCCAAGGAATGACTTTCAATTCAGCATTGGGACGACTTTCTAACGACCTTCTGATGACCCTTTAACAATGCGCCAAAGACGAACCTCTCGTTTGGCGATACAATGAATGCTTTGTGATTGGAGCTACTATGCGACGTTCGTTCGCCCTGACTACCCTCACCGCCCTTGCCACGCTTCCGCTTTTGGCCCAGGATGCGGCCCCGCGTTTCGCGATCTTTGCCCCCGATCAACTGTTCAAGACCAGCGCCCGTGCCAAAAAAGTCGTCGGTCAGTTGGATGGCCTTGGGAAAGGTCTCCAGGAAAAATTGGAAGCGAAACAAAAGGAACTCGAAAAAATGGCCGAGCAGGTTAAGTCACCGGGCCTCTCTGACGAAGGTCGGGCCAAGCTGCAGCGCGAGCTTCAGGATGGCGATTTGGCTTTCAAGCGTGCTCAGGAAGACAGCCAGAAAGATTTCAACAAAGAGAGCGAAAAAATTTATGGTCAGTTCCAAACCGAAGTGGGGCCCATCGTGGAAGAAGTGGCCCGCGAACAGAAGCTGAACGTCGTATTCCAGTACACCCGGCAGAACGCTGGAATGTTTGCTTTCACCGACGAGAAATGGGCCATCGGGTTCACGGATGAAGTAGCCAAGCGATACGACGCCAAGTTTGAAGGTGTTGCGGCGGCCCCAGGCTCCAAGCCCGCCGTGAAGCCGGTTACTAAGCCCGCAGCCCCCAAAAAGAACGGATAAATTCCCAAAGCCGTTGCGAAACTGACTTTGTAACGGCTCCTAATTTTTTCCCGTAGATCCGTATCCACCGGCGCCGCGTTTGGTATTCCCAAGCGCGGCGCTCGTGTTTTCAGGAGCCCACTCCCAGTGCGTCACCGGGGCAATGATCAGTTGGGCGATGCGCTCCCCACGACGCAGTTCAAAGGGTACGTCGCCGAGATTGATGAGTACCACCGCCACCTCACCACGGTAGTCGGCGTCAATGGTGCCGGGTGCATTGAGCACCGACAGGCCGTGGCGTAGCGCCAGGCCAGAACGCGGCCGTACCTGGCCTTCAAATCCTTCGGGAATCGCCATCACCAGGCCCGTGGGCACGAGCCGACGCTGACCCGGCTCAAGCATCCAGGTTTCACCTTTCGGAATGGCGGCGCGCAAATCCATCCCCGCCGCATGGGATGTGGCGTAGGTCGGCAGCTCGAGGCCGAGTGCGTGAGCGAGTTGGTGGATGGGAATCTGCATGGGATTACTCGAACACAACGATGCGGCGTGATGGGGGAAGGTTGCTGGTGTTGAATCACTCAAAGACGACGGTGCGATTGCCGTAGGTGAGAACTCGATGTTGCAAGTGCAAACGCACGGCCCGAGACAGCACCACGCGCTCCAGGTCCTTGCCCTTACGGATGAGATCCGCCACCGTATCGCGGTGACTCACTCGGGTGATCTCCTGCTCGATGATGGGGCCAGCGTCTAGCTCGGGTGTTACGTAGTGGGCGGTGGCGCCGATGACTTTCACGCCGCGCGCGTGGGCCTGATGGTAGGGCTGGGCCCCGGCGAAAGCGGGTAGAAAACTGTGGTGGATATTGATGACGCTGGGAAAGGCGCGGAGAAAATCATCACTGAGAACCTGCATGTACTTCGCTAGGACCACCAAGTCCACGGAGAGATCCCTTAACAATTTGAGATGAATGGCTTCGCTTTCGGTTTTTGATTCAGGGCTCATCCGAACGTGTTGAAACGGGATCCCAAATTGTGCGGCAACGGGCGCCAAGTCTGCATGATTGCTGAGGATCAGCGGAATCTCGGCTTTCAATTCACCGGCCTTGAAACGCCACAATAAATCGAGGAGGCAGTGGTCCTGCTTGCTGCACCAGATGGCTATGCGGGGCAATTCGTCTGAGAAATGCAATTGCCACGGCCGCCCTTCCGATCCTCCCATGACGTCCGCCACATCCGCCAACGCAGTGGGGAGATCTTTCTTCGAGAGGCTGAATCCATCCATCTCCCATTCGATGCGGCCCAGGAAGCGATTGACTGAAAAATCAGTGTGGTGATCCGAAT
>JAYVXV010000164.1:0-6121 GCA_043784905.1 Holophagaceae bacterium
CAAAAACTACTGCGTTCGGCTCGGATGCTGCACCTTCTCTTGCAGCGCGAACGTGATCTGCGCGATACGAGCTTGCCCCAGGTGGTCGTGGAATTAGCCCTGCTCACTGCGGCGCAGTTGCCCCATCTTGCTCCGCTAGATGCATTGGTAAGTGGCGCTCCGACTATTCGGATGGGGACCAATGCTCCTCATGCTCCTCAGGCTCCTCAGGCCACCCCTCAGCCGATGGCTGGCCCCTTCGTGCCGTCCATTTCCGCGCCCAGACCTCAGCCCAGACTCAGCGTATCCGCGCCGCCTGTTCTCGACACGGGTGCCCCACTTGGTCGGCAGTCCGCCGAAACAGAAGCCCCCACACCTGCAGCCCCAGAAATGCTCCCCCTCCAGAATGTTGGTGACCCTGAAGCATTACGTCGCGGCCTTTCTGACGTGCTCAGGTCTGGATTGGAAGGCTCCAGTAGCCTTCCGCGCACCCTCGCCAGCTTGCCCCACATGGCTGCGGAGCTGCGGTGGGCCTCACCGATCTTACATTGGCGATTTCCTGCCAATGTCCGCAATACCGTTCAGGAACTCGAGCGGGAACGATCAAATCCTCACTTGTTGGGGACCCTCGCGAAATTGCTACCTGGTCTGACGAAGATTGAGATCACCTATGAAGAAATCTCCAGTGAGCGCCCCGAAGATCAACTCCGACGCGACCCCGCTTTCCAGGCCCTGCTCCAAGCGAGTGGCGGTGAGATCGTGGAAGTGAAGAAGGAGTAGCGCCGGATTCAGTAGCCTTAGCTCGATATCAAAAGTCTTCGGGTACCAGGCCTCATTGTTTGTCTTTACAGAGCATCATCCACCGCACCGAACTACGTCCGGCATTAAGAGCCCTTAGTGAATCGCCAGCGGTCTTCTGGCGGTTCGGTTAGGGTTCTTTATACCCTTTAGGGTGAAAGGCTCCGTAAACGCCTTCGATTCTGCTCGGAGCATCGCCCATCGCGCCGGACTAGGTCCGGCATAAGGCACCATAACAGCGCAACCAGAAGCGCACTGGTTGAGCCGTAACGATGCCTAACCGCCGCTCACTGGAGGCATAAGGGCGACTTCATCGCCGTCTTCCAGTTCCGAATTCCGTTGTACGAAGGTCTGGTTACGGGCCAGGAGTGCTTCCTTGGGGAGCTTCTCGAATGGCAGGCTATTCAGGAGGACATCAAGGCGGGGAGGCTCAGGCAGGGGAAACTCCGTGTGCTCGAAGCCCAGCAATGCACGGTAACGGGCGAAAGCGAGAACCTTAATCATTCCGGTCCAACCGGAGTGTCAAAACACGAATATCGAAGTCGTTGCACCCAAATGGCCTTTTCATTGTGATGTCCGCCCGGCATGAAGAGTTCTTGCTGAATCGCCAATGCTCTTCTGGCGGTTCGGTTAGGGCTCTTTATGCCCTTGGGTGAAAGGATCCGTAACGGCTTCGATGTTGTTTGAGAGCACCACCTATCGCGCCGGACTTGGTCCGGCATACGGAATCTGCCGCTCAATTTGGGCTCCAGGTATGGCGAATTTCTCCAGTTAGATTCACGTCGCCGGGGCTGATTTGGCTAACGCCGAATTGCAGAACATAATTTCCGAAGCGCCATTCGACTTTACCGCTGTTGGTGATGAGATTCCCTGCGCGGTGGTAGGTGTAGAGCAAAGGTGTTCGGTGACCAAGGATATTGAAACTCTGACCCCCCGTGATAGTGAATTCCGGTGTACCTGTGGCGCCCGTGCGCGGCGAGACGCTCAGCCGATCCAGGTTAAAGGTCTTGCGAAGCTGCTCCTGGAAATTGGCCAGGGCCAGGGTTCCAATGAGGCCGGTGCCAGCGGAGGCGATGCCATAATTCAGGGCGCTCTGGGAATTGGCGCCGCCGCTGGAGCCGATGGTAGGCGCGGCGGCGGGGTCCACGAGAATCGCAACGATCTCGTCCTGGCGCAGGCTGGGGGTCGAAGTTGGCACTAGGTTCAATTGATCCAAGCGGCCCGTGATATTCAGATTCACGAGGTAGGGCGGCACGTCAATTCGTCCTTGCACGTTGATGAATGGATTAAGTCGAAGCGGGTCGCTGAAATCAATGGATCCATGCTCGATCGTGACGTCTCCAGCCGGGAGTAAATTCGTCACGCTTCCGCCTGGAATGAGCTGCATCTTGCCTTTGATACCGGGATGGGCGAGGGTGCCGACCACCCGAAAAGGCCCATCGGGCGTGCCTTCCAATTTCAGGAGATTGGTTTCAAAGCGCCACGGCTGATCCAATTTCAAATCAAGGTCGAGCTGAATTCTGGCGAGGGGATCATCGGGATCAAAACTAGAGAGTGCCGGGGTGCCTGATGAGGAATTCAGGATAATGTCCCTGAGATTGATGTCTGCTCGATAAAGCATTCGGTCGGCGATGATGGAACCCCTCAAGAGGCCACCATCCTCGTCGTTGCCGGAAAGCCGGGCATTCAGGCTTCCGCCGACTTCAAAACCCGCAGGCACATCGCGGAGCTGAAAGTCATCAAGCCGGGCGCGGAAATCATAACTAGAGAGGCCGCCCATCTGCCAGGTCAAGGTGCCCCAGGATTGAAAGGCACCTTGAGCGAGTTGCCCTTTAAGTGGATCAGATTCGGAAATGCTGACGTCGCGGTCGTGAAAATGGACCGTGACGTTGATGTTTTCGGCGCTTTGGGGGTACGTGCGAACCCGGATTTGGCCGCCTTCTAATTTCAATGATCCTTCCAACAGCGGATTCGCTGGGGTGCCTTGGAGTTGCATATCAACTTTTGTGGTGCCCTGCGGCTGCAAATCAGCGAGAAGGCTGTATTGGTCCACCTCCATCAGGCTGTCGAGAATGGTCTTGAGGTTGCCGAGATCCGCAGAACCACTGGCTTGCAGAGAAAGCGGACCGGTGGTCTTAAAGGGCACAAGTCCGTTGAAATTCAAATAGCCGCTGGACACTGGAGGGGTGCTTTTGGATTGGTTTCGGTCCTGGGCTTCCAGCTGCAAATCCACTTGGGCGCCTTCGAGATTTCCATGAAGGAACGCGGCCTTTCCTTCGAGCAGATCAAAGGCTGGGAAACGCGCCAGAAGCTGGTCCACACGTCCTTGCCAATGGAAACCCGCCTTGTCCCAAGTTCCGCTGAGTTGGGTTTCCAGGCGTAGGTCCTCCATGAGGTCTTGGGTGAGCCTTGATGCGAGGGCTGTCGTGTCAGCGGAACTGGGATCCAGGAGGAGATGGGCGCCGACCTTCAGTTGCCCCTCATCGTCCCATGCGGTCATGTCCAAAATTCGGTGAGCGGCCCCAGTCTGGCCCACCCAGCCGTCCACCGAGCCGCGATCAATGTGCGCGGTGGCTTCGACGTTTTCAAGGCTCTGGTCCGCGGTGAAGATGCGCCCATGCGTGAGCTTGATGTCACCGTTTGGCAATTGAATGGGACCCAATCCACTGGTCCAAGGCCCCCGAAGGGTGCCTTCCAGTGCGGCCTGAATCCTAGGGCCAGGAATTGAGAGAAGGCCCGTATCCACGTTGCCACCGAACGTACCCCACCATAGGCTTCGCTCGAGATCCATGTCGAGATTTCCCTTGAGTGCAAGAAAGCCGGTGGGCGCATTTTCACTCATGTCGAGCGCGGCTGGAGATTCGGCGATACGAAAT
The DNA here is from genome assembly GCA_043784905.1 of Holophagaceae bacterium. Taxonomy (GTDB): domain Bacteria; phylum Acidobacteriota; class Holophagae; order Holophagales; family Holophagaceae; genus JANXPB01. The sequence goes on from JAYVXV010000164.1 coordinate 3,654, forward strand.
TCCGGCAGCACAAGCCGGTGTCCGGCAAGGTCCATGTGGAGGTCGGACGAGAAGGCTGGGATGGTGAGTCCGTATACGACCCCGTTTTCGGCCATCACACTGCCATCCATCATTAACGCATCAAAGGGACCTGCGAGCCGGGTCCACCCACTGGCGGTGCCATCAATGGGAAGGTCGCCAATATCAGCGGCTTTTAGACCCTCCGAGATGGGCAGCCGGAAGGCACGGAAACACGCATCAAACTGGTTTTGGCCTAGTGGAACCTTCGCCCAGGTGAGCCATATATCTCCGTAGCCTCGCCCTGCCAGTTCGTGGGATGAACCGGTCGCCTCCCGGCTAATGACGATGTCCTGTATCCGCAGATCACTGCCCTGAATTTGCACTTGAGCGTGGAGGGCATCTGCGGTGGCGCCGTGCCAGCGAGGATTGAGCATTCCGAGGGTGCCATCGAGCTGCAACCCAGTAGATTTCTGGAATGACACCGAGGCCGATGTCTGGACCCGGCCGCCCATGTCGAGGGTCACCACCTGCCAGGATTTTAGAGCATCGGCCACACGCGCAGCATCGGTATCCACTACCGCATTGGCCTGAAAAGATTCAAACCCATTTAGGCCGAGATGCCCGCTGGCCTTGCCGTTGATGGTCAGGTCTTCCAGTTTCAAGTTGAGGGAACTCACCGTGAGCTGGCCGCCTTGGAGCTGCGCGCTGAGATCTCCAACATTGATCCCCAAGCGCTGGAATTGGCCACTGGCCTGCGCCTTTAGTCGGTCTAGGCGAAGATGCTTGTCCCAGGGATCTCCGGGTATTTCTGCTTCGCCCTTCATAAAAGCTTGGAGGTCTTTTCCCTGACCCACCCGCGAAAAACCGGCAAGTGGATTGAGATCTACTTTTTTCGCATCAAAGCCGATGCGCGTTCGCGAGCCCTTGCGCCACTCCCCTTCAAAAGCCAGGTTGCCATCCTCGGAATCCCAGGTGAGGGCACGTAACTTGGCGTCATTCAAGGTGCCGACCGCTTTCAAATCCATGGCTCCGACGTGAAATTTCATCAGCCCTGGATTCATATTTTTGGATTGCAGATGCAGATCCCACAACGGTTTCAGTGGGGTTCCTTCGAGGCCAACATCCATTCGCATCAAGCCGGAAGATGGGATTTTGGATGCGGGAGCCACGAGCTTAAGGCCAGGTGCCAAGTCCAGCCAAGCTTGGGCCTTGGAGGAAAGGTGCTGGGTTTTGATTTCATAGGTGCCGGACCCTCGAAGTTTCTGGCCGCCAAGTTCGGCATCCACTTTCAAGAGCCTTAGCAAGGTCTCTGAAACATCCGCTGTGAAATCCGCACGCCCTTTCGCAACGCCTCCAGGAGCCTGCATGGACAAGTCAGCCGCACTGAATTCCACCGTCACGCGGTTCGGACCTTGGCCTTTCCCCTTGGCGTGGAAAAGCGCCGAAGCCCGCGGAAGGCCCCAGGCCGGTTCCTGAATCTCGATGCTCCCACCTTCGATCTGGAACTGATCCAATCGCACCTGGGGCCAAGGGGTTGTACGTGGCGAGTGTTCCTTTAATTTGAGAGCCGCCAATCGTTTGGGGTCAATCCTGATTTCGGGATCCAGGATTTTGACGTGATAGAAATAGGGGTGACCCCCCAAAAGGCTGAGGAAATCCGCCTGGGCTTCGATTCGCCGCACCTTCAATAGGTCGCCGCCAAGGCTCAGGCCTTCGGCGGAGATCGTGCCGGATAGCAGGTGAATATCCAATCTCTGTGCTTCAAAAGGTAGGCCCGTTTCGTCTCTGACAACCTCGCCCAATTTGTCGATGGCGTAGCGAATGACAAAATCGCGCTGCAACAGCCAAGCTCCGCCGCCCACGATCAATCCCCCTGCGGCAAGGCAGTAGGTCAGTCTCCGAGCCCAACGTCGAGGGGGCCGAGGGGGCCTAGGTGGTCGAGGGAATGGGGGGGGGGCTGGAGGTGGTACAGCCATTGTCTCTGCCGTTGGCAAAGGTGCGCCGTTTTCAAGGTCGCCGGTCATCTCAGTTTTTCTCGCCGCAACCCGGGCAGACCGTGGCAAGGCGGGCCATGGGGCGATAGCAGAATTTGCAAAGCCGCTGCTGGGTATTGGACGTTGCGGCGGGCCGAAGCACGGGCACGCTGCCGGTACCCGTGGGGCTCAAAACGGCGGAGCCCAAGGGCCGAGTATCTTTCGCAACGCCATCCTTCAATTTTTTCAGCGCGTCGAGCATTTGTTGAGCACTGAGGTAACGGTCGCCGAGATTCACGCTCAACGCTTTCATCACCGCTTCGGAAAGTTGTTTGGGTACTTTTGCATTTTTGAGGTGCGGGGCGACAACGGTCTGAGTCTGAAATGCCTGGGCGATCTTGAGTGGGTCGGCGTCGTAGAACGGCACCGTACCCGTGAGCATTTCGTACATGGTGATGCCCACAGACCAGAGGTCGCTTTGGAACACGGCGCGAC
>JAYVXV010000165.1:0-18348 GCA_043784905.1 Holophagaceae bacterium
CATGTGTGCAAGATGGCCCATCCAAAATCAACAACGAAGCCTGAAGCCAGAGGCCTGATGCCTTCTGACCATGAGCACAAACGCAAAATCCGGGTTGAACCCCAGGACCCAGGACTCATAGCCGCTTCGGCATTCACCCCCTTGGCTGTAAACTCAAAGGTTGGGCCTAGCTTTCCAGGCCCCGGGGTGCGCTGCTGCAGTGCCTCGTACAACTAACTGCGCGTCGCAAGTGCGGCGCCAATGCCCGAGGCTTCAGGGCACAGGAGTTTTTATGGCCGGCGCTTACGCGACCTTTACACACATGACCGATTACATGGGCTTGCAAGGCCTGCTGACGGACGAAGAACGGATGGTTCGTGAAGCCGCGCGCGAGTTCGTGAACGGTGAAGTGCTTCCCATCATTGAGAAACATGCGCAGGAACAAACCTTTCCCAGTCACCTCATTCCCAAGATGGGCGAGCTAGGTTTTTATGGTCCCTCGCTGCCCGAGAAATACGGCTGCGCGGGCCTTTCCAGCGTGGCTTACGGACTGCTGATGTACGAGCTGGAGCGCGGTGATTCGGGCCTGCGTTCGTTCGCGTCGGTGCAGGGCTCGCTGGTGATGTGGCCCATCTATGCCTACGGCAGCGAGGACCAAAAAAATCACTGGCTACCCCTGATGGCCAAGGGTGAAAAGATCGGGTGCTTCGGATTGACCGAGCCGGATTTTGGCTCCAACCCTGGCGGCATGCTCACCAAGGCGGTCAAGGAACCTGGCGGAAAGTGGCGCATCAACGGCACCAAGATGTGGATCACCAACGGCACGGTTGCGGATGTAGCCATCGTATGGGCCCAGACCGAAGATGGCATCCGAGGTTTCCTGGTGGAAAAAGGCACGCCGGGCTTCAGTGCGCCGGAGATGAAGGGCAAGTGGTCGCTCCGCGCTTCGACCACTTCAGAACTGGTACTGGAAGACGTCATCGTGGACGAAGAAAAATCCTTGCTGCCTAACGTCAAGGGTCTCAAGGGTCCGTTGGGTTGCCTTACCCAAGCCCGCTATGGCATCGCCTGGGGCGCGCTGGGCGCGGCGGATGCGTGTTATCAATGCGCCCTGGACTACGCGCAGCATCGCGTCCAATTCGACAAGCCCATCGCCAGCTTCCAGCTTCAGCAAGAAAAGCTCGCGTGGATGGTCACGGAGCTTACCAAGGGGCAGCTTCTGGCGCTGCAAGTGGGCCGCATGAAGGACGCAAAGACCTACACGCCGGCCCAAGTGAGCATGGCCAAGATGAACAACGTGAATGTGTCCTTGGAGATCTGCCGCAAGGCTCGCACGATCCTGGGCGCCAACGGCATCCTGGATGAGTACCCGATCATGCGTCATATGGCGAACCTGGAGAGCGTCTACACCTATGAAGGCACCCACGACATGCACATTCTTGTGATCGGGCAAGAAGTGACCGGCATTCCCGCTTATCGGTAGATTCAAAAAAAATAGGCTAAGGGGGCGAAGGTCAAGAATGTCATGAAGAAAAACGAGCTTGTGCAAAGAAATCGACTAGCTTTTTTTCTCCGCCACTTTCGCGTAGTTATTTTAGTGGAAGGGACCATCCATGAGCCTCGGCCCACCGCCCCAACGGCGCGTTCCTACGTTGCCCTACCGTAAACCTGAAGAGGGTAGGGACTATTGGATTCAGGACGATTTCCTACCTAACCCGAAGGAGGTTTCCGAGCGCTGTTTCGTGCGTGAGGATTGGATTCTAGGCTTTCCGCACCGTCAGGAGTTCTGGCCGGGAATGCGCTGCGAAGGCGGATTACGGCCCGATGAATTGACGACGGTGGACGCTTGGGTGAAGGAGAAGACCGGCGCGAAAAAACTCTGGCAGGAGCGTACGCCCGAAGGTGCCACCTTGAACCACAACTGCATCCAGTTGGTCGGGGAGAAGGAGTCTGGCCCGCGTCCCCACACGGATTCCCGGAAACTTTGCCGCTACGCTGGGGTGATCTACCTAAGTCCCAAGGCACCGGCCCGCACCGGCACCTCGTTCTTCCGTCTGAGGATGCCCAACGGCGCGCTCAGCGGAAATTTCGTGCCGCCCCCCCACGCCAATATTCCCGAGGCCCTGGGTGTATCGAAGATGCCACTGGAGGCTTGGTCCGAGGACCTGCGCATTGATAACGTCTTCAATCGCCTGATCGTTTATCGCGGGGACATGGTCCATTCTGCCACGTCCTACTGCGGCATTGAGCATCGCGATAAGCGCCTGACCATCGTGTTTTTCTGGATGGCGTGATGTCAGATCGTGTGCATTTTGAACCGCGAATGACGCGAATCAACGCGAAAAAAGAAGAGCTTTCGCAAGGATTCCAGTCTCCATCTTTCATTCGCGCCTATTCGCGCAATTCGCGGTTTCAATTTTTCAGTGGGCCTTGGATTGAAGCGACCTACTTCACTTCCAGTTTTCGTGCTTCCAGCAGCGTGCCCAAGGACTGCTCCAGCGTCGTGACATTCTTCGCGTAGGTTATCCGGGCCTGAAGTTCGGCGGAACGGGCGGTGTCCAATTCATCTGCGCGTTGCAGCACGAAAAAGTTGGTGCTCATGCCGTTGTCGAATTTCTTCTTTTCGGCATCGAGATTCTTTTCGCGGAAGGTGCGGGTTTTTTCCGCAGCTGCCACGCCTTTGACCGCAGCCTCGACATTCCGGTAGGCCTGACGCACTTGCAGGATGATGCCCAGTTCTTGGTCCCTCAAACTCAGCTCACTTTGACGACGATTGGCCCGGGCCTGTGACACTCCGCCCTTGGCTGCGTGGTTGGCGAAGGGCACTGAAAAGGTGAGCCCCACGTTGTAACCCGGATTTCGGAGGTTCGTGAGGTCCCCGTTCACCGGGCCCCAGGCCGTGTGGGGATTCGAGAGGGTGGAGTAGCCCACATTAAAGTCCAGCTGGGGTTTGAGTCTGCTGTTGGCCACGCTTTCGAGCACCTGTTTGGTTTCCAAATCTAGCTTGGCGACCTTCAGCTCCAGGCGTTTCTCCACGGCCGTTTTCTCGGCGGTGCTTTCATTGATGCGGAAGGGCTCTACAGTCGGCACATCCTCAGGGTCGAGATTCGCGGGATGGGTCGCATCGGGATAAAGCGCGCGGGCCAATGCGTCCTTGGCGTTTTCCAATTGGGCTTCGGCCCCGATAATGTCTTGCTCACGCTGGGCTACCGATGCATCGGCGCTGGTCACCTCGATGGGTGCGAGGGTGCCAACTTCGACACGAATCTGGTTTTCCTTAAGCTGCTTTTGAGCCAGGGAAAGCGATTGTTTTTTGTTGTCCAGATTGCGCTTGGCGTAGACCAAATCCCAATATTTCGATTCGGTATCCGCCACGAGATTGATGATGGATTCCTGGTAGATATAGTCTGCCTGGAGCGAGCCTTTTTTCGCAGTGATGAGCAGGGCGCTGGCGACCTCGCGGCCCGCGTTGCGCAGTAGACTCTGGGTGTAGCTCGCGGACAGCCCGGCAGACCAAGGTGAGGGGTTCAGGTCCACCAAGGTGGTGGATGGTCCCACGGTGGTGCCGTTCGGCAGCGTCACGGTGGTGGCCGTCTGGCTCACGGTGTCGTTGTAAAGACCGCCACCGGCACCCGCATAGTTGAGGGAGAAGGTGCCGCCCCACTCGAAGGGCTTGGAGATCGTCGCCGTCAGGTTCTTGCTGATGTTGGTGGACTGGCTATCGGTGGTGACCGTGGCAAGGGGCGTGCTCTGGGAAGGGAAGGAGCGGGTGGCGGAATTCTTACTGTGGTTGTAGGTGAGCCCGCTGTTTAGCGACCAATCGAAGGCGCCCTGATTGATAAGCACATTGGCATTGGTAGCAACGCGGGTTTGTTCGGCGATGCCGACCTGGAGATTATTTTTCAGGGCCGTTTGAATGGCCTCTTGCAGAGAAATTCGTTGAATGGCTGGTGTGGTTGAGGCAGGATCCTGGGCCACCAAGCCGAATGCGATGAATAGGGCGGGAAAAGCCTTGAGGGCGGTGGGACGGGGCATCATCACTCCTTGAACATCAATTTTGGTGACCATCAAACATCTGTCGTTAAGTCTGGGCCCTGAATGGCTGTGGGGCCTACGGGCGCTGGGGTGTTGTGGTTTAGGGGTGCATCCAAGTCGTTCAGATCCAAACCCTTTGTTCAAGAATAATCCCCACCTGCCAGAGCAGGAACGGCAAATGGGGTCACTTCTGAATGATCGGAAATGCTCTGCTCATTCCGAAACGCCACCTAAAGTGTGTAGGATGCCCCCCTCGTTAGGCGAGGGCAATCATTAATTTCATCGCCTGTTGAAAAAAGCCAAATATGGGCCAACAATCACAATCAGGGGGCCAGGATGGGACGCATGGCGGAATTTGTGAAGGCCATCTCCGAAGGGAAGGCCCCCATGCCACCGGTGGCCCGGCTCATCGGATTCACGGTCCTGTCTGCGAAAGCTGACGAGGTGGTGATGGTTCTGGAAGCGGGGCCACAACACGCCAATCCCATGGGCACGATTCACGGCGGCATTCTCTGCGATATCGCCGATGCCGCCATGGCCATGACCTACGCAACGGGCATCGAGGACGATGAAACCATCACGACTTTGGATTTGAACATCAACTTTTTGCGTCCCTTTTGGACAGGACGCCTGCGCGCCGTGGGACGCGTGGTAAAGCGGGGGCGCACGACTGGGCTGACGGAATGCGATGTGCTGGATGACCAGGACCGCCTCATCGCCCGGGCCTCCAGCACACTGATGACCCTTATGGGCGAGCAGGGGAAGGGACGCTGAGTCGGGTTACTTGAGCAGTTGCCTTGCCACCACCATGCGCTGGATCTCGCTGGTGCCTTCGTAGATGGTGGTGACGCGGACATCGCGGTAGAGGCGCTCCACCACGTACTCGGCGGAGTAGCCATAGCCGCCGAAGATCTGCACGGCGCGGTCGCAGACCCATACCGCGTTTTCGGTGGCGAAGAGTTTGGCGGTGGCGGCTTCTAGGGTGCAGGGCTGGCCTTCGTTCTTCATGGAAGCGGCCTTGTACACCAGCAGCCTTGAGGCCTGCACCTTGGCCTCCATTTCCGCCAGGTAGGTTTGGATGGCCTGATGCTCACCGATGGCCTTGCCAAAGGTGTGGCGGGCCTTGGCGTAGGCGATGGATTCGTCCAAGGCGCGCTGGGCGATGCCAACGGCCTGGGCCGCGATGCCGATGCGACCGCCGTCCAGGCCGTTGAACGCGACCTTCAATCCGTCGCCGGGTTGGCCGAGCATGTCGCCATCGCCCACGAAAGCATCTTCCAGGGCCACCATCACCGTGCGCGAAGACCGCAGGCCCATCTTGTGTTCGGGCTTGCCCATGACCACGCCGGGTTGGTCCGCGTCCAGCACGAAGGCGCTGATGCCTTTCTTGCCTTTTTCGGGATCGGTGATGGCCATGGTGACGAAATATTTCCCGACGCCGCCATTGGTGATCCAGGCTTTTGCGCCGTTCAGCTTCCAGCCGCCGTCCACTTTGGTGGCTTTGCATTTCAGGGCGCCGGCGTCACTGCCCGCGTCGGGCTCGGTGAGCATGAAGCCGCCGAGGACTTTACCCGAGGCGAGAGGCTTGAGGTACTTCTGCTTCTGGGCCTCGGTGCCGAAATTTAGAATGGGCGCGCAGGCCACGGAGTTGTTTACGCTCATGGTGACGGCGACGCTGGCATCCACGCGAGCGATTTCTTCGAGGGCCAAAATGTAGCTGAGGTAGTCCACGCCCGCGCCACCGTAGGATTCAGGAATATTCATGCCCATGAAGCCCATCTCGCCGAGCTGTTTAATGATGTCGGCGGGAAATTCCGAAGCGTGATCCCGGGCCATGGCGCCGGGTTCGATTTCGTGAAGCGCGAATTCCCGCGCAGCGTCACGGATGGCGAGTTGATCCTCGGTGAAGCTAGGGAACATGGAGTCTCCAAGAATCCTGCGGACTCGCAAAAGATAAAAGCGATCACGCGGAGGTTTGCGGTGGAAAGGAATGGTCACTTTGGCGCTAATTTAGACTGACCTGATTATCGAGCATTCGCGGCTCCTTCGGCTTTTTCTCCGCTTCCCTCAGCTTCTCCGCTACCCTCCGCGTAGTGTTTTTTGATCGCTATTTCGGATGGTAGTTGGGGAAGCTCGGCACCACGGGCTTGGGAAGCGGATGCTCTTTGAGTTGTTGCATCACCACTTCGATGGCCTTGAGCAATTGAGGGTCTCCCTGGGCGCGTACCTCCGAAGGTAGCCAATCCACCTCAATATCCGGGCCGGTGCCGTGATTTTCGACTTCCCACTGGCTTTCGGGATTGAAGAAAGCCACTCGCGGAGAGGTCACGTTGCCGCCGTCCAACAGCGTTGGATAATCGTAGATTCCCACCAGGCCACCCCACGTTCGCATGCCAATGAGGGGGCCGACATTCGCTCGGCGGAAATACCAGGGCAGGGCATCGCCTCCGCTGCCTGCGTACTCGTTAATGAGCATCGCTTTCGCACCAAAGATCGCACCCACAGGCGTGTTGAAAACTTGGCCCTGGCGGGTGAACCAGTAGTTGTAGAGGGGGCGTTTCATGACTTCGATGAAGTAGTCCGCAGCGGTTCCGCCACGGTTGAATCGCTCATCGAGAATGGCGCCTTCTTTCCCGACTTGGGCGAAGTAGTAGCGGTTGAAACTCGTGAAGCCTTCGCCGCCGGTATCCGGCAAGTGAACGTAGGCGATGCGTCCGCCGCTGAGCTTGTCCACCAGGCGACGATTGTCTTCGATCCACGCCAGGTAGCGAAGCTGACGCTCATTGGAGATGGGCACCACCGTTACGTCTCTGGAGCCATGGCCATCGGATGAAGGGGCGATCTTCAGGCGCACTTGCTTGCCCGCCTTGCCCACCAGCAACGCCGCCAATTCATCGGTGGATTTCAGGTCATGGCCATCCACCGCCAGCAAAAATTCGCCCGTTTTCACGTCCACGCCGGGTTGCGTGAGCGGGGCCTGATTCTTGGGGTTCCAGTTCTCTCCGTTGTAGATGCGGGAAAATTTGTAACGGTCATGGTCGAAAGTGAAATCCGCTCCCAACAGCCCGCCCGCCACACGCTTGCTGGCGGGCGCGTCACCTCCGGAGATGAAGAGATGGCCCACGGTGAGCTCGCCCATGGCCTCGGCGAAAAGATAGTTGAGATCTTCGCGGCTTCCAAGGGCATCCAGGTAAGGCTCGTACCGTTTTTCTGCGGCCTTCAGGTCCAGGCCGTGGATGGACGGGTCGTAGAAGAAATCCCGCTGGAGCCGGAACACCTCGTGGAACATCTGGCGCCACTCGGCGCGGGGATCGGACATCACTTCCATGCCGCCGAGATTCAGGTTGCCGCCCGTGGGCTTGTCCGTCTTGACGATGGACCAGGTTTGGCCCTTGCGGAGCAAGATCTTCTCGCCCTTGGAGGCCAGGACGAATCCGTTGATGCCGTCCGTGACCTTCTCGAATTTGCGGGTCGCCAGATCGAATTTGTGGAGCACGAGGGTTCGCTCTTCGCTGTCTGGATTCACCGACCGTTCTGTCAGAAACAGCTCACCTTGTTTTCGAGATTGGAGGTTTTCATAGAAGCCTGCGGGGACGGGCAGGGCCAGAATGCGTTGGCTCAATCCCTCGGCGTCAATGCGGACAGAAGGCACGTCTTCAGATTTCTTTTCAGCCTCTTTTTTGTCATCCATTTTCTTGTCTTCGACTTTTTCTTCGTCACTTTCCGGAGCCAACGGGGACGCCTTGTCCTTACGCAGCACCATCAGGTAGGCGTTGCGTGTGACGGTGTGATCGAAGGCACTCATATCCAGCCAACCACTGGTGGGGCCGACGTCCGTGGAAGCCAGGAAATACAGGTAGTCGCCGGATGCGTCGAAAGTGGCGTGGCGGGCATCGCTCAATCCATCCGTGAGCTGGAGCTTTTGATTCGTGATGGCGTTGAATGCGAAAGCTGCATGAAGGTGACTCGGCAACTGCCGGGTGTAGGCAATCCAAGCGCTATCCGGGGACCAGTTCGGATCAAAGCTGCGGCTTGGATTTTCAAAGGTATTGGTGTCTACCTTGACGGGTGCTCCTAGGTTTAGATCCACAACCCACAGATTTAATCGTTTATCGGTGTAAGCGATTTTCTTGGAATCCGGCGACCAAGTTGGGGAATAGAAGAAGGACCCAGGTGTGCCGAGAGCTATTTTCCGAACCGCGCCCTCACCGCTCTGGCTGCGGATGTGCAGCGCGTACTCACCATTTTCCTCACTGAAATAGGCAATGCTATGGCCATCCGGGGACCAAGCCGGATCGCGCTCGGCAACATTCGATGTTTGGGTGAGGTTTCGGATGTCACCCTTCTCAACCGGCACCGTGAGAATCTCGCCACGGGCTTCAAATACGGCGCGGGTCCCATTGGGCGAGATGTCGGCGTTTTGGATGTTCTTGGCCACATTTACCGGGTGAGGTCGCGTGGCGGGGAGGTCTGGATCCACGCGGATATTCAAGGTCTTGGCCGAACCGGAGGCACAATCAAACAGGTGAAGGGCGCCGAACTGTTCGTACAGGATGCTCCCGTTGGAATAAGCTGCGGCCTTGATGTCCAGGCCAGTATTTTCCAAAACCTGGTTCACTGACTTGGAAGTCAGGTCGTAGACAAAGAGCGTCAGCGGGCCATTGCGATCCGATAGAAAATAGATTTTATCCCCGGCCCACATGGGGTTGATGTCATTGGAATCCTTGCGAGGCAGGGGCTCCACGGCGGCTGTTTTTAAATCTGCGATCCAGAGCTTCGACGCCTGACCACCTCGGTAGCGCTTCCAGATTCCGAAAGCGCGAACCAGGGGTTCATAGGCAAGACGCTTTCCATCCGGCGAGAAGGAACCCGCGTAGGCCATGGGCAGGGGAACTTCAGGGGCGGGTCCACCCTCCTTGGGAACCGTGAATAGTTTTGCAAAACGGTTGAAGCTCGCGCGGCCCGAGCGGAAAAGAATGCTCTTCCCATCTGGTGTCCAGCCCACCACCTCATCAGGGCCGGGCTGATGGGTCAGCCGTTTGGGCGAACCGCCGCCGACGCCCACCAGATAGACATTCACGTCGCCTTCGTAGGAGGCCGTGAATGCGATCTGGGATCCATCCGGTGAAAAAACCGGATCGGTCTCGATGCCCGCATCGCTGGTGAGGCGAAGGGCTTGACCGCCGTCGCGTTCTGAAATCCAGAGATCACCCCCGTAGACAAAGGCCACCTTTTTTCCGCTGAGGGCAGGGCGCCGGAAAAGCGTGGGGGCCGTCTGGACCCGAGATTCAGCCGCCCAAACAGGAGGCGCAATCGCCAGAACAAGAGCTGCCAGAGGCAGGAGTAGAGCGGGCCGAATGCGCATGAATGGCTCCTCGAAAGCGGGTTCCTGTAATTAAAACGGGATTCAGTGTGCCTGGTTTATGGTTTCAGGTCTCGATGCAAGAGATGCAGGGCAGCTTTGGATCCTTCCCATTTCATCAGGCCCTGAGCTTCCGCGATGGTGCACCATTTAAACTCGCTGTGCTCCTCGAGTGCGAGGCGAACCGGCCTATCAAAGGGCACTTCCGCATGGAAGCAGGTCTCGGTGTTAAATCGAGGCTCCGCATCGGGAAAGGCAACGATCTTGGGGTCAATCCAAAAGCTGTGTTGGAGGGGCATCGGGGTGAGTTTACAGGTGAGGCCCGTCTCCTCCATCAGTTCGCGGTGAGCCGTTTCCTGGGCACTTTCACCGGGTTCCATCATGCCTGTGACGCTCTGCCACCAGCCGCCGTGGGCGGGTACCCGCAGCATCATCAAAATCTCCGTACCCTTTTCGCCACGCCGCCAGGTTAGTGCGCTAACGCTCTGGCTGGGTGACCTGGAAGGTTGGATATCCAGCCGAAGACACTCGCAAAGATGCTGCTGGAGCCGGTCCATGGCGGTATCCAAATTCGGACCAGCGTCACCGAGCAAAGAGTGCAGCGAACACACGCCTTTGTCGGTGAAGCCGCAGGGCGTGATCCATTGAAAGTGTTTCAGGTTCGGGTCCACGTTGAATGCGATGCCGTGAGTGGTGATCCAGCGGCTGAGATGAAGCCCCACCGCGCCGAGTTTTTCGAGGCCTCGAGGTGTTTGAACCCAGATGCCGGGCGCTCCATTGAGCCGGTCCGCCTTTACTCCGAAATCCCCTGCGGTGCGGATCATGGCTTCTTCGAGTCCACGAACCAAGCGGCCCACATCTTCGCGTCCGCCACTGAGATTGCAGATGGGATAGACCACGATCTGGCCGGGACCGTGATAGGTGACTTCGCCGCCGCGATCGGTCTCCTGGATCTCGACGCCTTGCTCCGAGCAGAATTCTGCACTTACGTGGATGTCCGCCATGCTTGCGTTTCGACCGAGCGTGAACACCGGATTGTGGACGAGCATTACCAGCTGGTCAGGATTTTTTTCGTCCTTCACGTGTTCCGCGAGGGCCTTCTGCATGCGCAATCCAGCGGTATAGAAAACGTGGCCAAACCGCCGCAACTGGGCGGGGCGACGAAGATCGAAACCGATACCGGACATCTGTCTAGGCTACCGGCAAGTCCAACAACGCATCCAGATAATGCCCGAGGGCTTCATCCAGCCAGCGATCACGCGGGCTTGTCTTCGAGATATAACCCATGTGGCCGCCGGTGGCCTCGATGTGGAGATGCACCGAATCCGATAGTAAGGATTCTCGAAAGGATTGCACCGCCACGAATGGATCGTTCTCGGCCATGAGGATCACTGTGGGCGTTTTAATGTTCGCCAGGTGCGGCCCGGCGGAACAGCGGGTGTAGTAATCTTCGCGGTCCTTGAATCCGCAGGCCGGTGCTGTGTAGAGGTCGTCGAAATCCGTCAGGGTACAGAAGCGCGGGATGCGATAAATGTCGGGGATAAGGCCGTCTTCGACACGCTCACGCACCGAGTGGCGGCAGCGAAAAACGAAGCGCAGGTCGTAGACCCGGTTGAATCCTGTCTTGAGTAGCTGCGCGCAGCGAGCCAGGTCAATGGGTGGGTTCACGGCGATGGCTACATCGGGTTTGTCAAACACGCCGATACCTTCGCCTAGATTCAGTAGCAACGCATTCCCGCTAAGGGAAAACCCGATGACGGCAATGCGTTTTTCAGGGTGCAGGTCCCGTGCGAGTTTGATGACCGCGCCCAAATCATCCGCCCTTCCGCTGTGGTAGATGCCTTTCGCAAGGCCTCTCCCTTCGCCGCAGCCACGGTGATTCATCGCCCAGACCGTGTGTCCTTTTGCTTGGCCTAGCATCACCGCGCGATTCATATAGTCCGCGTCAGAGGTCCCGGCAAGTCCGTGGAAGAGCAATACGACCACGTCGGATAGGCCCGCCCAGGTTCGGCCAGCCAAGGTATCTCCATCGAAAAGTTGAACGCGGATTGAATCGCCACGGGTCTGGGGAGAGGGCGAGGGTAACTGATTGCCAAGGATGGTCTGAAGATGCCCACCGCCGGCCCACCAAGGGGCGCGGCAGGGATCGAGGGCCTTGAGAAACGGCAATTTACTCACTGGCCTTTTCGATACGTCAGGTTTGTGCCCATTAATAAAGAGACGGAATCGTAGATTTTCTCGCGCCCTTCAAGTTTCTTTTTCCAGACAACTTTGGTGAAGGCGTTCAAGCCGGTCACGGATTTTTCGATGGCTGGAGCGACTTCCCCCGGACCTGATTCCAGGGCATAGGTGCCATCCCAATTGGGGACCGATTGAGTGGATTGAATCCATGCAGGTGCTGTCAAAAAGAGAATCATACGTGGATCATCCCTTCCATCGTCTAGGGTCCTCTTCGGTGAGGCCCAGTTGGTCCAACACTCGAGTGGCGAAGGTATCGAACAGATCTGAAAATGTTTCAGGTTTGGTGTAGAAGCCCGGCATGACCGGCATCACGATGGCGCCGGCATCGTGGACCCGCAGCATATTTTCCAGATGAATACGGTTCAGTGGCGTTTCACGCAGGCAGAGCACCAGCGGGTTGCGCTCCTTCAAGCACACGTCCGCCGCGCGACTCACCAGGCTCTCGCTGACGCCCGAAGCGATGCGCCCCAACGCGCCCGCGCTGCACGGAATGATGACCATTCCATCGGCGCGATGGCTGCCCGATGAAATGGCGGCGCCGAGATTGTGCCCTTCATAGTGTCGGATCTTGGGCGACAGGGACACGAGACCTTCCACTTTGATTCCGCATTCATCCGCCAGGCAGCGACGGCCCGTGGGTGAAACCAGCAGTGCGATTTCCGCCACATCTGGATTGGTCGCTAACCGCCGCAGCGCCGCCACGCCAAAGGCCGAGCCAGAGGCGCCGGTGATGGCCACTGTGAATTGTTTGCCGCGCATGGGCCTAGTGTGACAGGGGCGTTAGGCTATAGAAATCGGATGGAGCTTGCCATGGCCTTGAATCTTCCCCAGCGTCCTCGTCGCAATCGCAAGAACGAAGCGCTGCGTGGTTTCGCGCGGGAGACGCATCTGGGGCCTGAACACCTGGTATTGCCCCTATTCCTTCATGATGGTTCGGGCAATCAACCCATCGGCTCCATGCCCGGCTGCTCCCGGCTGAGCTTGGATGGCGTACTGCGCGAGGTGGAAGGCGCCCTGAAAGACGGCGTTACTGGTTTTGATCTTTTCCCGGCCATCGCCGAAGCTCAGAAAACGCCCGATGGTCGCGAGGCTTACAACGCCATGGGCTTGGTGCCCACCGCCATTCGGGCCATCAAAAAAGAGTTTCCAAACGCGCTTGTGATCACCGATGTGGCGCTAGATCCCTACAACAGTGATGGCCACGATGGCCTGGTGAAAAACGGGAAAATTCTCAATGATGAAACCGTGGAGATCTTGGTGATGCAGGCGCTTTGTCATGCAGAGGCAGGGGCGGACGTCATCAGCCCCAGCGACATGATGGATGGCCGCATCGGCGCCATCCGGAGCGGGCTCGACGCCCACGGGTTCACGGACGTGAGCTTGCTTTCTTACTGCGTGAAATACGCTTCCAGTTTCTATAATCCGTTCCGCGACGCGTTGGATTCCGCGCCGAAATTTGGCGACAAAAAAACCTATCAGATGGATCCAGCCAATGTTCGAGAAGCCTTGCGGGAGTTGGCGCTGGACGAAAGTGAAGGCGCCGATATTGTCATGGTGAAACCGGCCATGCCGTTTCTCGATGTGCTTCGAGTGGTGCGTGATGCGACGACGCTGCCGGTGGCGGCTTACCAAGTGAGTGGCGAATACGCAATGCTCAAAGCGGCTGCCCTGAATGGGTGGCTGGATGAGCGCAGCACGGTTCTGGAGAGTTTGCTGGGAATCCGAAGAGCGGGCGCGGACATGATCTTTACCTATTTCGCGAGGTCTGCGGCGCGATGGTTGAGAGAAGGCTGAGGTTCGTGGGAATGGCCGCTCTGACTGGCGTAACTTTTTTACGGCGCGTATGATCCCCTCAAGACCCATTGATGCCCTTTAACCGAGGTCCGTGTGCCCGATGAACCGACTCCAGATATTCAGATTCAGCTCCAACAGCTGAGGGATAGTTTTTCTGCGGCTATCCCTGAGAAAATGGCCGAAATTGAAGACCTATGGGAGCGTTTAAACCACGAAAATTCGGGAACAGAGGCTCAGGTTCTTCATCGGCTGGCCCATAGTCTTGCTGGGAACGCGGGAACTTTCGGTTTTCTGGACCTCGGTGAGTCCGCGCGCAAACTGGAGGAAATGTTGGTGGACGACTTGCCTTCAGGACACCTGGCGGTCGCCATGGAGAAGCTTCGGGAATCAGCGCTCCGGGCCGAACGGTATTCGCCCCAGCAAGAGTCCACCTTCACCTTTCCAGTGCTCAGGGATTTTGACGCGGGGCCTCTGGTTCTGGTGGTGGAGGATGATGATTTTTTCGCCAAAGAACTGGTGCTCCAGTTGGAAGGGTATGGCTACCGTACCGCCCACTGCCGTCTCCTGAAGGATCTGGCGGGGTTTCTGGAACAGGAGCGCCCGGCCGCGCTCATCATGGACATCGTGCATCCCGATGGAGGCCTTGCGGGTCCGGGCATTCTCCTGGATTTCGCGCAAAGGGGTCTGGCCCTTCCTCCCGTATTGTTCATCTCAGTGCGCGACGATATTAGCGCCCGATTGGAGGCCGTGCGGGCTGGGGGCCTTGGGTACTTCACCAAACCGCTCGAGATGGGCCAGCTCATCACTCGACTCGAAGTGCTTGTGGGGTTCAAAGGCCCCTTGCCTTTCCGCATCCTCATGATCGAGGATTCGGATACGGAGAGCACGCATTACGCCCATGTCCTGCGTAAGGCGGGGATGAAGGTGGAGGTGGTTTCTGATCCACTGAAAGTGATGAATCCTTTGGTGGCGGAAAGACCCGACTTGATCCTGATGGATCTTTATATGCCGGGTTGTACTGGCCTAGAATTAGCGGCGGTCATTCGTCAGCAGGATGCCTACATGGGCATCCCCATCGTATTTTTGTCCTCCGAAATGGATACCGATCGTCAGCTCCGTGGCCTTTCGTTGGGCGGTGATGATTTCTTAGAGAAACCCATTTCACCGGAACACCTGGTGGCCTCTCTCACGGCGCGGGTGACCCGGGCCAGGATGTTGCGGTCAAACATGAGCCGGGATAGCCTCACGGGCCTACTGAACCATGCGAATTTTAAGTACCAACTTAAGCTCGAAGTATCCAGGGCAGCGCGGCGCCAGGGCCGCCTAGCCTTGGCGGTCATGGATATTGATCACTTTAGGGGTATCAACGATGCCTATGGTCACCCGGTGGGAGATCGGGTGATCCGCGGCCTCACTCGCCACTTGCAACAAAAACTGCGGGAGACGGATATTATCGGGCGATTGGGCGGTGACGAGTTTGGGGTGATATTTCTGGACACGGATGAAGAAGGCGCCATCGGCAGGCTTGACAACATCCGGGAAACCTTTGCGGCTCATCATTACCGCGGTCTTGATGAGGTGAGTCCATCCACCCAGATCGCGACGACTTTCAGTTGCGGGGTTTCTGGTTTTCCGGGTGTGGCCAACGTAGGTGCGGATCCGGAAGCGCTGCTCCAAGTGGCGGATCAGGCCCTGCTGCAAGCCAAGCGTCTGGGGCGGAACCGAGTCGTGATCGCGGGTCGCGGATAGGTAGGGGAATCTGTTCGGCCACCCTCTCAATGTTCAAGCTTTTTCGACACAACAACCTAGACTGAAATTTCACGGCAAGGAAAGGCTTCACTTCATGAGCATCATCCTCGGATTCGAGCACGATCTCAAGTCCAGCAAGGTCCTTCTTGTGGATGATGACGCATTCATAAGGCGTCTTTTCGAGGCGCATGTGCGCACCTTGGGATGTGATGTGGTGACGGCCCAAAATGGTGAAGAAGCCATTCGGATGATCCCCGAGGTTCGTCCAGATTTGGTGTTGTTGGATGTGGTCATGCCTGGCATGGACGGTTTCGAGGCCTGCATCTGGATGAAGAAACTTCCGGCCATGCAGGGAGTTCCTGTGGTGCTGCTAACGGCTCTGGGTCGCGATGCGAAGGAGCGCAGTTTTGCCGCCGGAGCTGACAGTTTTTTGCGGAAGCCGCCTTCCATCACCGAACTTCAGGCGCGGCTCTCCACCCTGCTCCTGATTCGGACCCTCCAGAAACAATTGGGTTTCGCGGCTCCGATGGACGAACCACCCAACCAGAAATCGGTGAACCGGGCAGTGGTGTGGCTGACATCCACCAATGCCTCATTGCGGTTGCGGATCAGCTCACAGCTTGAGCGTGAGGGCTGCACGGCCCGATCCTTCGAGGGTCTGGCTTCCTTAACCGACGCCCTTGATTCCGATCTTTTGCCAGATCTGATGATCCTTGATCTCGATCCAGCAGATGGAGATTCGGTCGAGGTTTCTCGGCGACTTCGGAGCGACGAAGCCACAGCCCATGTGCCCATTCTCATGTTGGCCTTGGAAGCCGACCTCAAGGATGAATTTGGTGGGGAGTCTTGTGGGGCATCCGAATTTCTCGGGAAAAACCCTGATGCTGCCGACATTCGGCAAAGGGTGCGGCTTCTCCTGCGCCTTTCCATTCTGGAATCCGCCCGCCGGGTCAATCGGCTGAAAGCTTGAGAGCTTGAGAGCTTCACTATGGCCCTAGATCCCGTTACCATCGGTCGCTTCAGAGTCCTAGGGACGCTGGGGCAGGGAGCCATGGGCGTGGTCTACCTCGCTGAAGATCCGCTCCTGAAGCGAGGTGTGGCGCTTAAAGTGGTACAGGGCGCCGCCTTGTTTCGGGCGGATGGACTGCGGCGTTTTCAGCGTGAAGCCGAGATTTCGGCCCGGTTAAATCATCCCAATATCGTCACGGTTTTCGATGTGGGTGATGAACCCGATGTGGGACCGTTTATCGCCATGGAATACGTTGAGGGTGTGAGCCTCGCGGAGCGCTTGAAAACAGGGCCTCTCACTCCCGAAGACGCGGTGGCGGTATTGGCTCAGCTTCGCAGTGCCCTGGAATCGGCGCATCGCGCCGACATTATTCATCGAGACGTGAAACCCGAAAACATTCTTCTGACCCATGAAGGTCGGCTGAAACTCATGGATTTTGGCATCGCCCGGGACGAGGATCCTTCCGTCACGGCCACGTCTACGGCCTCCTATCTCGGCACACCGGCTTTCGCTGCGCCGGAGATGCTGGCGGGAAAGAAAGCCAATCCCGCCACGGATCGCTGGGCCTTTGCGGTGACGGCCTTTGAATGCATTTTGGGCGCTGCGCCCTTTCAGGGCGAGACCATAAGCGCCACGCTTTTCCTCATCGCTCATGATCAGCCGCGTTTTCCGACGGGCATGGCGCCTGCCTTGAGGGCGGTCTTCGAGCGGGCTTTCGATAAAGAACCAGATCATCGGCATTCTGATTTTGGGAGCTTCATGTGGGAGCTGGTGGAGGCCCTGCCTTTGGAGGGTGACGACAAGGCGCGGGCGCATTTACAGCTCGAAAGCGGGGCTTCACCCACCGGCTCCTTCCCGGGCTTGTCGGCCTTGTCATCGGCGCTTCCGGTCATTGAATCCGTAGACGAAAGCGCTTCTCGCCACCGCAATATTTGGATTGGCGGCGCCGCAGTCATGGCTCTAGGCCTGGGTATCTGGGGATGGCTTTCCCGCACTCCACGCATTCTCACGATCCTTTCCAATCCGTCCGGGGCACTGGTAATGGCGGACGGGGCGCCCCTGGGGGAAACCCCCCTGCGAAATCTTCGAATCGGTGCCGGAGTGCGCCTTTTGCACTTGGAGAAGGCGGGTTTTCTGCCACTTGACCACGAGCTTGCGCCTGGGACCCAGAAGTTGGAGCTTCAATTAAAGGCTGCCCCCTACAGGGTTCGCGTCATTTCTGAGCCTGCAGGCGCCTCGGTTTTCTTAGATGGCAATCTGCGGGGCGAGACGCCGGTGGAGACTTTAGAGATCCCAGGGGATGGCACCCACATTTTGAAAGTGGAGCGCAGGGGCTTGGTGCCTTGGATCACGCAGACGCAGCGAGACCGGGCCCTTCCGAATCCCATCCTGCTTCAACCCTTGCCTCACCGAAAAACCCAGGTTCCCGCAACAAAAATCGAAGAAGAGGGCAAGGCGAAGAAATTTTTCAAGAATCTATTCAAGCGAAAAAAGTCAGAGTAATGGGTCATCCGCCAGCACGTCATTGGTTTGGGCCTGGCGATAGGCCATCAAACGCCCCCGAAGCGCGCCGTCATTCAGGGCGAGAATGCTTGCGGCCAGCAATGCCGCATTGATGGCGCCTGCTTTTCCAATCGCGAGGGTGGCGACGGGAATGCCCGCAGGCATTTGCACGATTGAGAGCAATGAATCTAGCCCATTAAGGGCTTGGCTTTGCACCGGCACACCTAACACCGGTAGGTGCGTTTTCGCGGCGGTCATGCCCGGTAAGTGCGCGGCACCACCGGCTCCAGCGATGATGACTTGAAGCCCACGGGACTCGGCTATTTCGCAATATTGAAATAGTTTGTCCGGGGTGCGGTGGGCACTGACCACTTCTGCTTCGTAAGGGATCTGCAATCCCTTTAGGCATTCCGCCGCGTGGTGCAAGGTCTCCCAATCGGAGCGACTTCCGAGAATGATTCCGACCAATGGTTTTGTTTCCATCCTTCAAGCATGCCTGAAGGTCATGGGAATGCGGAAATTGAGTCTTGGGTCTTGGGTCCTGGGTCCAGGGTCCAGCGGACGCGCCTTAGGCGCGCTTATCCCGGATTTTGCAGTTGGGCTCAAGGCGAGAAGGCATCGGGCCTCAGACTTCAGGCATCGTTGTTGATTTTGGATTAGCCATCTCGCACACATG
>JAYVXV010000166.1:0-6087 GCA_043784905.1 Holophagaceae bacterium
GGCCTCGGACATCAGGCCTCGTTGTCGTGGGTCGCTATCGCATGCATGTGTGCAAGATGGCCCATCCAAAATCAACAACGAAGCCTGAAGCCAGAGGCCTGATGCCTTCTGACCAAGAGCACAAACGCAAAATCCGGGTTCATTGCATCACCCATCGCGCCGGACTTCGTCCGGCATAAAGAGCCCTTAGTGAATCGCCAGCGCATTTCTGGCGGTTCGGTTAGGGCTCTTTATACCCGAAGGGTGAAAGGAGCCGTAACCCCTTCGATGTTCTTCAGAGCATCACCCATCGCGCCGGACTTCGTCCGGGATTAGGAGCCCTTAGTGAATCGCCAGCGCATTTCTGGCGGTTCGGTTAGGGATCTTTATACCCGAAGGGTGAAAGGAGCCGTAACCCTTCGATCTTCCTATAGAGCATCACCCATCGCGCCGGACTTCGTCCGGCATAAGGAGCCGTAACCCCTTCGATGTTCTTCAGAGCATCACCCATCGCGCCGGACTTCGTCCGGCATAAGGAGCCGTAACAAAATACCCAGAAAAGCACTGGTTATTTTGTAACGGCACCTAAGCTTTGGATTAACGTGCGAATTTCCTTTGGAGCACCCAACCGATCCAGGCTCTGATTCATGCGATCGAGATGAGCGCTTTGAATCATTTCCTGCCCTTTCGTCCAGGCCGCCCGGTCCCAATCCAATACCCGAAGCACGCCGTCTTCACCCACATGAAAATTTGTCGCATTGAGATCCGGGGCCCTCAATCCCCATTCCGAAAGCGCTTTGAGAATCGCCTTGAACTGAGGCATCAACGCCTCGGTGTGATCCCAGACCTTCGGCCATGGAAATCCAGCTACATAACCGGTGAGATAGAGCCCTTCTACCCCCCACTTCGCGCCCCAGCGATGAGGTCGGAAGGCAAAGCCCAGTGGCTCCACCGTAGGCAAACCCGCCGCCCAAAGGGCCTGATGAACCCCTGCCTCGGCAGCGAATCGGCGCTCGTTGAAATAGGTCTTTTCGTTCAGGTGCCGAACCCAGCCTCCCCGACGATAGGGCCGCAGGACGATGCTTCCACGGCGCTGAATCCCGCCGCGTCCAAAAACATTTTCAAGAGGAGTGGAGGTTCCAGAAAGATCCAAGGAGTCAGGCCCGACCAGCGTCCACCCCTGCCCAGACAACCCCAAATCCACACTCTCGCTGCGGTGCCAGTGGGCCGAAATCATGCGAGGCTCGTAGGGCCAAGAATCTGGGAGGTCTGGGATGCGCATGAGTGGATTCGGTGGGTTCGGTAGATTCGGTGGATTCATGATCGGCGTCATGGGGTTGCTGTTCAGCTTCGCCTGCTTCGGCGGCAATGGAAACCCTAATGGGCGCGGTGGAATCATGGAGGACTTTCCATCTCAACATTTGAATCGAAAAGTGCCCATCTCGCTCCACATTCCAAGTCAGGATGTCATGACCCGATGGAAAGCCGCCAACCCCAATGTCCAAGGGCGTTTGGTGCTCTTTCTTCCCGGCGCTTACGATGGTCCGAAGGATCCCATTCGCTATGGGATTTATGCGTACTTGGCTGAAGAAGAAACCTCCGGCCACATGGCACCTGCCCTTTGGGTATCAGTGACTAATTACAAAGCCTGGTACGCGGACCGAAAAGATGGCTCCTTCAATTATGAAAAATTTCTGGTGGAAGAATTGATTCCCCAAATGGAAAAGCGTTTCCCAGACTTCGGAGGCAGCGCGAAATTCCGCAGTGTTGCGGGGTTGAGCATGGGGGGCTTTGGTGCCCTGAATCTCTGCGGGCGGACAAGCCTTTTTTCCCGCTGCGCCGCCCTCTCTCCCGCATTGGTGGAACCGCCTTTCGATAAGGCCGGGTGGTTCGTGCGCCGCTCTTTGAAACGAGCCTTCCCTCAGGAGGCCGAGGCCTTCGCGCCGTGGAATCCGTGGAAACATCTTGGGGGAACGGCCCAACTCTACCTTGGTTGCGGTTTGGAAGACAAGTACGGTCTCGCGCCTGCCACCAAAGATTTTGCGGATCTCTGCCTGAAGCGTGGACGCTCGGTTTCGCTGGATCTGCAGCATGGAAATCACGACTGGGATTACTGGACGCCTGAGTTCAAACGACTTGCGCCTTGGATCCAAGGCGGCCCGTTGCCCACGGACGGCACTGCCCTTAAAACGCAGCAATCCCCAAAACCCAAGTGAACTAAAAACTTTAGAATCGTTTCAGCCGAGATTCCCACAAAGTCTGCGGAAAAGGCCCAGGCAAGGAATGCCGGGGGCAATGACCCATCCCCGCAGCAAGAAGCTGGTCGCTGAAGACACGGAATCGCAGGTTCAGCCCCACATCCAGCAGGGGCCTTTGGATTGCGACCTTCATCTTTTTCTGTGCCTTCTGTGACCCGTGGCTTGAGGCGAAGTTTCATGGGTGATCCGGTTCTGGATTCTTTGTATGCATCTACATAGATCGCATCAAAGGCCTTGCTTAGGGTCGGCAACACCGCATCACTCATCCCAACGTGAACCGTCACCCTCGCTTCCCAAGGTTTCGTATTCTCTTTGAACCGATCAAAAAGTTGCGTCATGTCGAGGTCAAAGGCCGCATTCTCCATACTGCCTTCGAAGGTGCGCGAGACCGCTCGCTAATTTACATCGGGCGCCACAAGGACCATAAGTGTTCCTCCGGTTTCCACCGTGGCGCCCTCCTGTACCGTGATCTTGGATACTCTCCCCGCTGAGCTTGCCCTCAACTCATTCTGCATCTTCTCGGTATCGCTTCGCGATACGCGAGGCCTCTCCCTCAAAGATTCTTAGGCCCAATCGTGAGCAAGAGCGAACCCGTTTCCACCGTGGCTCCCTCGGAGGTGGTGACTTTCGTTATGACCCCTTCTGACATGGCCCTCAACTCATTCTGCATCTTCATGGCTTCCATGATGAGGAGGGGTTGGCCTTCGCTGACCAGGTCGCCTTCTTTGACAAGGATCTTCACGACTTTTCCGGGCATGGGCGCCGTGAGGGTGCCACCGGATGCAGCAGCACCACTGGCGGCTGCCAACAGCGCTTTGCGGGGGTCTTGCAGGGCGAACTCGTAGGCACCATCGAAAAGCGATGCGCGGAAAGCGTGAACGTCAGGATCGGAATGCTTGGCCGCATCCAGCCGGACGTCCACGGACTTGCCGTTGATGATGACGGACCAACTGCCCGGTTCTACCTCAAGGATATCCAGGGGCTGCGCCTCGCCGTTCCAGGTGAACGTCGTCACGCCATCCTGGCGAGTGAGTTCCACGTCGTGGGTGTCTTTGCCGATGAGGAGTGTGCGTTTCATTCTTGACCCTCCAAAAAAACCGCAGATTTCGCAGATTCCGCCGATGGACAATCAAAATTCAATCTGCGTCATCGGCGAAATCTGCGGTTTCTATTTCACAGCCTGTTGAACTTCCCCCAATGCTTCCATGCATCGGGCTTGCCTTCGCCTGATCCAACAGGCTGAGAGGCCCGCCGCTCCTCGTTCTCCAGCTCGGCGACCATGGCGGTGGCCACGGCGAATTTCAGATTGGGGCCGATCTCTTTCTTTTTCCAGAACGGCTTGTCCAACATACCGGTGTGGAGATCGCCTTTACGGAAGGACTCGTGTTCCATGAGGGCTTCGTGGAAAGCCACGTTGTGGCGGATACCGCCGATTCGGTATTCGCCTAAGGCGCTGCGCATTTTGTCAATGGCCTCCAGGCGCGTGGGCCCCCAGGTGCTCAGTTTGGAGATCATGGGATCGTAGAACATGGGCACCTCACTGCCCTCATAGACGCCACTGTCGTCCCGCACACCAGGCCCCGCAGGTGTACGGAGGAAGCTGATCTTGCCGGGGCTGGGCATAAAATTCTTGTCCGGATCCTCGGCGTAAATGCGGCATTCCATCGCCCAACCATTGAGCTTGATCTCGCTTTGGGTGAGCGGGAGTTGTTCGCCGCGAGCGACGAGAATCTGCCACTTCACCAGATCGAGACCGGTGATCCATTCGGTGACGCAATGCTCCACTTGTAAGCGCGTGTTCATCTCAAGAAAGTAGAAATTGCGATCCGCATCCGCCAGGAATTCCACGGTGCCCGCCCCCACGTAATTCACCGCCCGCGCCACTTTCAGGGCTGCCTCACCCATGGCCACGCGCATCTCCGGTGTCACGTGGGGGCTGGGGGCTTCTTCAATCACTTTCTGGTGGCGCCGCTGCACGGAGCATTCGCGTTCCCACAGGTAGACGTAGTTGCCGTGAGTATCGCCGAAGACCTGAATCTCGATGTGGCGGGGCTGTTGAATCGCTTTCTCAAGGTAGACACTGTCGTCCCCGAAGGAAGAAAGTGCTTCGCCGCGAGCGCGGGGCAATCCTGTCTTCAATTCCTCGGCGCTTTTCACCAGCCGCATGCCCTTGCCACCGCCACCCATGGCAGCCTTGACCATCACCGGAAAGCCCATTTTTTCGGCTTCCACCAGCAATGCGTCGTCGCTCATGGTCTCTTGGATGCCCGGCACCACGGGACAGCCCGCGTTGATCGCTACTACCCGTGCGGCGGTCTTGGAGCCCATGCTCACGATGGATTCGGGTCGCGGCCCGATGAAGGTGATGCCGTGTTCGCTGAATAGCTTCGCGGCCGCGGCGTTTTCGCTGAGAAATCCGTAGCCCGGGTGAATGGCGTCGGCGCCGGATTTTTTCGCCACTTCGAGAATTTTTTCGACGACGAGGTAGGATTCCCGGGCGGGCGCGGGACCGATGTTATAGGCCTCGTCCGCCATGCGAACGTGCAACGCGCCGCGGTCGGCGTCGGAATAGACCGCGACCGTGGGGATGCCCATTTCTCTACACGTCCGAATCACACGACACGCGATTTCCCCTCGGTTCGCTATCAATACTTTTGTCACTGGCATTCTGGATCTCCAAATTGATCGATTCTGAATTTCCCGATGGCATCTCGCCGCCGCGCCCTCATACCTCGTACCTCACACCAGAATTCAGGGCATCATCAACGGGATGCGAACCTTCAGCCTATCAAACGCGGGATTGGCTTTCCTGCTTGCAATTTCATTTGCTGCCTGTGGGCGGAAGGGGGACCCCATTCCGCGGCCCCGCGCCGAGCCGCAGGCGCCCGAAGCCCACTGGGTCGCCCTGCGTACGCTTGATGTGATATTGCCGGAACGGGACGCCCGGGGTGAGACCCTTGTGGGTCTCGAACAGGTGCGCATCTTCTATTTGCCTGTCGGCGGCATCAAACCAGGGGCCAGAGATGTGCTGATGAAAGGCGAGGTGGTCATGGAACGCCGCCGCCCCAATCTCCCCGAGCCAGGAAAAACATTGCGCATTGATCTCTCAAGTCTCAACCGCCCCCAAGGCTGGATTGTGGTCGTGGCAGTGCGAGTTGGTGATGTTACCGGACCCCCCTCCGATACCCTGGCGTGGCTGGATCCAGCGCTCTGAAAAGCCCTGAATCTTAGGTCTTGAGTCTTGGGTCTTGAGGTTCAATGAAGAGGCGGCTTAGGCCGCGTTAAAGTTTTTAGTGCGCCAATGGCGCCTCCTCGGACCCCATGACTCGGGACCCTGGATCAAACAGGAGCCCCCCCATGACCCTCTCCCTCATTGCCCGCCCGGAGCCTGACGAATACGCGTCCTTTTACGCGAGCTACATTGCCAAAGTGCCCGAGTTGAATGTGCTGGAGGCCTTGGAATCGAACCTCGACGAGCTGGCACTGGTGGGTTCGATTCCTGAATCCCAGGCCGGTCATCGCTACGCCGAAGGCAAGTGGAGCATCCGCGAATGGATGGGCCACCTGATTGATGGCGAGAGGATCTTCGCCTATCGCGCACTCCGCTTTTCTCGGAAAGATTCCACCAATCTGCCGGGCTTTGACGAGGACGCCTTCGTGGCGTCATCGGGCTTTGAGCAATGCCGACTGGAAGATCTCTTGGAAGAATTCCAACTTACCCGTCAATCGAACCTGCGGATGTTCCGCAACATGACCCCAGAAATGCTGGAGATCCGTGGCACCGCGAACAACAACCCCATGAGCGTCCGCGCCCTGGCCTGCGTCATGGCAGGCCATGTGAGGCATCACC
>JAYVXV010000167.1:0-6012 GCA_043784905.1 Holophagaceae bacterium
GTCCACGTACTTCGGTGGGCGAACACCCAAAGACGGACGGTTGGATTTTTCGATGCCCGTGCAAGCAGCCTTTAACCTCATTCGCGCGGTAGCGGACCCATGGCCCAACGCCTTTGTTAGCACCGAAATCGGCGATTTGCAGGTAGCCTGGGCCCTCCCCACCGCCCTGACCTGTGCGCCCGGCTGCTTTCGCGCTACCCCAGAAGGCCTGGTGCTCGGCTTTACCGATGGCGCCTTGATGATCCACGCCTTGCGAAAAGGCGACGTCCGCAGTGAACGCCCCACAGATCATTCTATTTGGATGAAGGAAATAGGAATTCCAGAAGTCTGGCTTTAACCCGGTGTTCAAGATTGAATTTCTCTCTCCCGCGACAGAGCAGCATAAGGCTTTGTACCGCCTTCGGCCGTGTTTCGGAGCACCACCCATCGCGCCGGACTGCGTCCGGGATTAGGAGCCCTTGGTGAATCGCCAGCGTTCTTATGGCGGTTCGGTTAGGGCGCTTTATACCCGGAGGGTGAAAGGGGCCGTAACCTCTTCGATGATCCTCGGAGCACCACCCACCGCGCCGGACTGCGTCCGGCATAAGGGGCCGTAACAAAATAACCAAAAAAGCGTTGGTTATTTCGTAACGGCCCCTAAGCTTTGAACAGTTCTTCCGAGGTTGCCATGCGAGCTGCCCTTTTACTCTGTGTCCCCGCGCTCCTGATCGCGGGTCCCCGCCATCCCCGCCGAGGCCTCGGTCCCGTCAGAACCGCCAAAGAAGCCAAAGCCATCGCTGAGCAAGACACCAGTGGCATCGCGGTCAGTGCGCGACAAGTTCATCTGAATGGCGCCTCTGGCGGCTGGGAGGTGGATGTCCACATGCCCAAAGAAGATCGCGGCTGGCGCTGCACGGTGGATGACGATACCCACCTGGTTTACACGAAGGACCGCATCCCCAATCCGCCACTCAAGGGTCGCCACTAAGGCACCCGATGACATTCATCCTTCGTGCCGTTTGCGCGGCCTTTATCGCCGTCAGCCTGACGAGCCAAACTCCTGATCAGGCAAAGCTCCGGGAAGATGTTTTCACGCTGGCCTCCCCCGCCATGGAGGGCCGTGCCACGGGCACCGAAGGCCAACGGCGAGCTGCGGAATACCTCGCCAAACGGTTCGCTGAAGTGGGTCTCTCGCCTCTGAAAGGGCCGGGCATCGGTGGCTCGAACCCCTACAGCTTTTCCTACACGCTCCTTCGCACCCGGGTAGATGAACAGGGCGGCACGTTTCGCATCGGCAAGGTTTCATTCAAAGTCGGCCAGGACGTACTCACATCACGGACTCAAGGTGCCGGCGGCGAGGTGGTGTTCATCGGCTACGGCCTGCATATCCCGGTCGCCCAGCGGGATGATTTCGCGGGCCTGAGCCTGAAGGGCAAATGGGCGGTGGTGCTGGAAGGCGCACCTGACCTGAAAGGCACGGAGCCCGAAGGCTGGGCCCAAGCGGCCAAATCCGAAACGAAGCTCCAAGAAGCCCGCGCCCTGGGTGTTGAAGGCGTCATCTTCATCCAGACCCGACCCGACAAAGAAGCCGGATTCGGACGCATGAGGATCTACCTGGATCGCGCCGCAAATCGAGGGACGCTTTCCTTGAAGGGCAGCCCCGCCAGAGAATCCCAAACCTTCTGGCTAAGCGCAGGCAGCCTGAAGGCGCTTAGCCTTGACGTCAAGACCGACGTCAGGACCTGGGAATCGGAAAAACCTATGGCCGCTAGAAACCTGGGCACCTTGGCCTACCAGCCCAAACTTGCCCAGGAGGAGCTGCCCGCCTCGGATCTCATCGGCCTCATTCCCGGAACCGATCCCATCCTGAAAGATGAATTCATCGTGCTGTCGGCCCATCATGACCACGTGGGCATGGAGGGCGGCAAGTTGCATCCCGGCGCCGATGACAACGCCTCGGGTACCGCGGCGATCCTCGAAGTGGCGAGACTGCTCAAGGATTCCAAACCCAAGCGCAGCATTCTGGTGCTCTCGGTCAGCGGGGAAGAATTGGGCCTCTGGGGTTCCCAGGCTTTTCTAGCCGCGCCGCCGGTGGAGCTATCTCGCATCAAAGCCGACATCAACCTAGACATGGTGGGGCGCAACGCCGTAAACGAGGTCTGCGTCACGCCCGCTCGGGTGGAGGGCGCCGTGGGGACGTTGACCCAGGAAGCCCGCGCCATCGCCTTGCGCCAGGGCCTTAAACTCACCCTTGAGGCCGATCAATACTGGTACCGTTCGGACCACTACACCTTCGCCAAGCGCGGCATCCCGTCCATCTTTTTCTTCGGCGGGATGCACGCTGACTACCACCAACCTTCGGATACTCCTGACAAAATCAATTTTGAAAAACTGGCGCGTGTCGTGAGCCTTGCCAGGGAGTTGGTTTTGAACGTCGCCAATGCTGAAGAGCCGCCCAAATGCCTGCCCAAAGCAACCTGGTCGGCGTGGACCTGGCCCTCACCGACTTCCCCGGTGATGAAGCCCCGTTGAACGGTGACAATCAGGCGTTCGCCGATTCAAGGCACGCCTTCCCCGAAATCCCATGGCGCCCCTTGCGAAGGCTTCTAAACTTGATTCTCGCGGCGCTCGCCGCATGGAGGGCTCGATGGCTCTGATGGACAACTTCAAGGATTGGGGCAAAGCCCAATTGCTCGACATCGTCCAGTGGATGGACGCTTCTCAAGACACGATGGCGTGGCGCTTCGATTTCCGCGGTCAGGAAATCCAGAACGGCGGCAAGCTCATCGTGCGCGAAAGCCAGGCGGCGGCCTTCCTGAACGAAGGCAAATTCGCCGACATCTTCGCCGAGCCCGACACCTACACGCTCAACACCCAGAACCTGCCCATCCTGGCGACGCTCAAGGGCTGGAAGTACGGTTTCGAGAGCCCCTTCAAATCCGACATCGTCTTCCTGAATTTGAAGCTCTTCAACGACCTGGGCTGGGGCACGCCGAACCCTATCATCATGCGCGACCCGGATTTCGGCATGATCCGCGTGCGGGCCCACGGCATCTACTCCATCCAGATTCCGAAAGACAAGGAAGCCATCGCCACCTTCATCCGCCAAATGGTGGGCACCAACGGCGTCTACACCGTGGACGAATGCCAAGAGCAGTTGCGCAAAACCATCAGCAGCAAGCTGGCGGACACGCTGGCCGAAATGAAGATGGGCATTCTGGACGTCAACGCCAAGATTGATGAAGTCGCCGACGCCGTGAAGCAGAAACTCCAGGCGGAATTCCTCACCTACGGCGTGTCCCTCGCCAAGCTGGTGGTGGAGCCCTTCACGCTGCCCGAAGAAGTCGAAGCCATGATGGACAAACGCACTTCCGTGGGCATGATGGCCCCGGTCATGGGTGCCTACACGCAGATGCAGGTCGCCGATTCCATGCCCATCGCCGCAGCCAACCAAGGCGGCATCGCGGGCCTCGGCATGGGCGCAGGCTTGGGTTTCGGCATGGGCGGCATGATGGCCGGGCAGATGAGCCAGGCGGCTCAAGGATTGAATCCCATGAGCCAGGGGGCAGCTCCGCAGCAGGCCGCTCCGGCTGCACCAGCGGCTCCCGCCCAATCCTTGAAAGAGGAATTGACCGAGCTCAAGGATCTCTTCGATAGCCAACTCCTCAGCCAAGCCGAATTCGACAAGCAGCGCGCCGCCATCATGGCCAAGCACGGGATGGGGTGAGGGCGGGGGCGAGATGGTGAGGTATGAGGTGGTGAGGGTCAATGTGGTGGCGGCCAAAGGCCGCATCATCTAGTGCGCCCGAGGCGCACCCCTCATACCTCATCCCTCGCACCTCAAACCTATTAAGCTAGTCCATGGACCTGTCGAATCTCCGCACCCAGATTGATGCCGTGGATGACGAGCTGCTGCGGCTCTTAAACGAGCGGGCGAAACTTGTGGAGCAAGTAGGCGCGTTGAAGACCCAGCAGGATTCGGCTTTCTATGTGCCGAGCCGCGAAGCCGCTGTGCTAGAGCGACTGTTAATCAACAATCCTGGACCTTTCCCGAACCAATCCATTCGGCCCGTCTTCAAGGAAGTCATGTCCGCCTGCCGATCCTTGGAGCAGGGCCTGCGCATCGCGTTTCTAGGGCCTGAAGGCACCTTCACGCATATGGCCATGAAACACCAATTCGGCCTGTCGGCGTGGGGCTTGCCGGTGGGCAGTATCGCGGCCGTATTCGCCGAAGTGCAGAAAGGCGCGGCGCATTTTGGGGTGGTGCCCGTGGAAAATAGCACCGACGGCGCCGTGACCCACACCTTGGATACCTTTCTCGACAGCGACCTGAAAATCAGCGCGGAAATCGTCTTGGAGGTGGCTCAATGCCTATTGGTGCGACCGGGGCTGGATCTCGCGACCATCGAACGCGTCTACAGCCATCCACAAGGTCTGGGACAATGCCGCAAATGGCTGGATGCGAATTTGCCGCGGGCCACGCGCATCGAGGCCTCCAGCACCGCCGAGGCGGCGCGGCTCGCGAAGGAGGACATGAACGGCGCCGCTATCGCATCGGAGCTAGCAGCGGATCTCTTCGATCTCGCCATCCTGCGTCAGCGCATCCAAGATCTCGCTGAAAACGCCACACGATTCCTGGTGCTTGGCACGGTCCAGGCAGAGCCCACGGGCAAGGACAAAACCTCCATCATGGTGACCACCCAGGATGGCCCCGGCATCCTGCTCCATCTGCTCCAACCCTTCGCGGATGCGAGCTTGAATCTCACCAAGATTGAAAGCCGCCCCAGCCGCCGCAAGCCGTGGGAGAACGTGTTCTTCCTAGATGTGGAAGGCCACCAGCGGGATGAATCCGTGGATAGGGCCCTGAACGCACTGCGGCCCCATTGTGAAGGTGTGAAAGTGCTGGGCAGCTACCCACGGTCTGAAAGTACGAAGGCTTAGAGGCCTAAGGGCCAAGGCCGATCGAAAATCATTTGTGCTCGTGATCGCATCCAGGATCATGCGGATCATGTGCATGTGCATGTTCATGCTCGTGCCTGTGCTCGCCTTTGTGCACGGGGTCTTCGACACCTGCGGCTTCGTGTTGATGAACGAATCGGTGGTGATGCCGCTCTGCCATGGCCGAGGTCTCGAAGTGCACCGTTAGGTGGCGGACACCATAGCGGTCGGAAAGCACCTGTTCGATGTCTTCGAGAAAGTGCTCCGTTTCATCCAGCCGCTCAGCGGCGATCAGGATGTGGGCCGTAGCCACCGTAAGGTGACTGCAAACTTTCCAACTTCGCAGGTCTTCCACACCCAACACACCAGGCAGTTTCAGTAGATCGGCTTTAGCGGCTTCGTGGTCAAAGGCGGCGCGATGCATCAGAATGGCGCCCGCTTCACGCAGCAACATCCAGGCGCCGCGCAGGATCACGAGCACAATCAAGCAGGCCATGATCGGATCAATCCACCGCCAGCCCGTGAATCGAATGGCCACCATGGAAAGCATCACCGCTACATTCGCAAGGCTGTCGCTCAGTGCGTGTGTATAGGCGCCGCGCAGATTCAGATCGTTTTCCTGACGGGTTCCTTTGGGAGGTAGCAACACATAGGTGGCCGCCAGGTTCAGCACCAGACCCGTGGCTGAAAAGGCCAGGGCCCACCCCACCATGATGTGAACGGGAATCAAAATGCGTTGGTAGGCTTCCCATAGAACCGCCACGGCCAGAGCCACCAGCAGACCCACACCTAACAATGTATGGAAGACTTCGACCCGGTGCCACCCGTAGGCATATTCGTCGCTTGGTTCTTTCTTGTTGGCGACTTTGATGGCGCCCATGGCCATTAAATTCACCACCGAATCGTTCAAATTTTCGAGTGAATCACTCACAAGGCCCAGGGAACCTGTCCAGAGCCCACCGAGCCCTTGTACGAGAAAATTTAGCCCGAAAATCATGGCGCTTAAAGCCAACCGGCCCGGCGTGGTCCGCCCATTCTCGTGATGGTGGTGGCCATGGCCCATCATTCGCCTCGATAGATGGGTTTGCGTTTTTC
>JAYVXV010000168.1:0-6009 GCA_043784905.1 Holophagaceae bacterium
GGCTCCCGTGGCAGAACCCACTAACGCCAGTAGAAGAATGCTGCGCATTGAAAAAAAACCTTCGTGCGCCAAATTCACGAGGAAAGGCGAGACCCCACCCCACCCCCTTGAAACCGGCAGCCACCCGGCGAAAAGGCCCCCTAGCGCCAGGCCGCTTCCGGCCAGGCCCAACATGGCGCCTTCGAGGATTAAGGGCGTGCGGATGAAGCCTTCGGTGGCGCCCACCAGCCGCATGATCGAAATTTCATCGCTTCTCACCTGCACCGTCATGCGAATCACATTGCCCGTTGCAAAACCCGCCGCGAGCATCAGCAGCAGACCCAAAGTGCTCAGCGCATTCCTTACGACTCGGCCGTTGCGCTGCAAGGCTTCCAGCCGATCCTGGTCCTCGATCACATCGCCAACCCCAGGAATTTCTTTCAGGCTTTCACCGATCGCCAAAGCCTTTTTCGACTGGAGCAATTCCGGGCGAAGGGTTAACTCAAGACTCTCGGGAAGGGCCTCGTGGCCAAGGCTTTCCAGCATCAAACCAGCTTCGCGCGTGGTGGCGAGAAAACCTTTGGTGTTTTCTTGGGAGGAGATCCGGCGCACAGCCGAGAAGCGTGGATCTCGATGGAGGCGCGATTCAGCCTCTTCCAGACTAGTGCCATCACTCGCGTAGACCGTGATTTTCGCCATGGATTCAAGTTGATTGACCCAGCGATCCAGGCCTTCCACCAGCAACAATCCCCCCCCCGCCAACAGCAGGCCCGATGCCAGCGTAAGAACAGCCAACGCGTGCTGGCCTCGGTGCCGCAGGATGTCACGCAGAACATTCCTTAGGAGTAGGCCCAACAAGCGGAATCGAAACATCAGTTATTTCCGTCGAAAGCGATCCCCTTCAACGTCGTTGCGCCAATGCTCTTGGTCTTCACAACTGTCGCGGGATCTCGTGGCAATTTCCAAAGCTGGATTTGGTTGGTTGGGGTTTCACCTGAGGATGTCAGAGCCGCCAGCCATTCCTTATTCCCAGGGTGGGACAGTACTCGCACGTTGGATTGATCGCCAGCATTCCCCAATGTGAAATCAGGCGCTTGGTTGTATCCGCCCCCGTTGAATTTCCCGATGCTGAAGGCCAGCAAGGGGGCGCCGGACGCCGCACTGTCCACGTTGTGGCGAGCCACAAACAAGATGTTATTACCGCTATCGAGCGCCAAGGTTCCATACTTGGCCAGAGCCGTATTCGTACCAATCAACACGGAGGTACTCGCTGAGAACCCCGTGGAGGTGCCTTTCCGGAGCCGTGGGCCAAAGATTTGGTCAATGCTAATGGCATCGCCGGAATCAAAGTAGGCAAACACCTGCCCCCCAAGCCCCGCCGCCACCCCCGTGCAGCCTTTGTCGTTGCTCACCGTGATGGTTGTTTTAGATACCGTGGTTTTATCCGATTGGCCTCCGGCATTGTTCACCACCCAAATCTGGGTGGCGCTGTCGCTCTTCTCGGTGACGTAGAGCGTACCGGTTCCTGGATCAAGGGCGGCCTGGCCGAACTTTCCATTGGACAGATGATCGCTGCTCTGACCCAGGGCGAACGTGGCCACGTCTGGGCTGGTAGGCGAGATAGTGCCGCTTACCTGGCCTCGGATGTTGTTGATGCGCACCACGTCGCCCGTGGATTCGTTGACCAGGTAGAGCCGGTTTCCGCTGGAATCCAGGACCATTCCACCCCAGGAGAGGTTGCCCATCTTGCTGGTGAGCAGGCTGCTGCCGAGCGTCTTCAGGATCGGTGGATTGTCGCTGTCGAAAAAGACCTGGGCGTCCCATTCGTAGATCTGTTGGGAGGCACCGTCATAGGCATAGAGAACCGTGCCGCCGGTGGTACCGCCTCCGGGTGTGTCCACGCATGAAATACAAAGCGAAGCAGATGCCAGTAGAGCCCCAAAAAGGCTCATGAAAGGACGTCGGCGCATGGGATTCCCTTTTCACTTGCTCGCGAAGAGCGCCTTCAGTTGTGCATTCAAGGTCTTCACAAGTTCCGCATCGGCTCCTGTGTCCACCGCGCCCTTTGAAATACCTAAAGCCATTTCTTTCACCGCGTCGGGTCCACCCCCCCCCAAGAGGGACTGAGTGGCCTTGGATTGGAGCTTGTTCACCAAATCATGATATTCCGCAGGAAGAACCTGTTTGGCGGTGACGGAGATGCGTTGGGTAAACGCGGTGTAACGCGCCATCTTCACCGCATCCATGGGCCCCTGTGGCGCAGGGACCGTCGTAGGAATAGCCCGTGGGACCGTGACGGGCATAGGTTGCGAATCACTATCCAAAACGGCGAGCATAGCGCCTGATTCATCAGCCACTGGGAAGCCTTGGGGCACCTGAGGCAGGTTCGCTTTCGGTGCTTCCTGAACCGGGGGCATCCCTTGGGTGGCATCGGCCGGAGGAACGTCTAGCATGGGCCTTTTGCCAGAACGCACCCCTTTCAGGGTGATGTGGCTTGCCATGGCCAGACCATAAAGATCTTTGGCGACCGTCAGAACTGGCTTTTGGAGCACCTCGGCCAACTCGGCCACCGAATACCAACCGGTGCAGGTCACAAGCAGCTTGGCCTCTCTCGGATTGGCATTCTTGGGAGTCTCGCCAGGTAGTAGCGTGGAAACCGGATACAAATCCAGGGATGTGATTTTTTGGCTGACGACGCGCCACTCATCCATGCGCCGACCCATCTCCATAAGGATCGAAGCATTCGGTTTTGAAATGGAGGGCACGATGTTCTGGTCCCCCTCTTCAAAACTGTAGGTTCCGTCCAGCCAAAGCGCGACTTCATAAAAGGCATCGAGACCTTCGGCGCTGCTGCTCACGGCGTGGACAATGCGGCCATCTTTGAGATAAATTTTGGCGCGGCGAGGATCGTCCATTACGTTGAAGCAACCGGTTTTCCCGCCCTGACTCACCAGCTGGATGATGTCGGGCAATGGCGCTTCGCGCATGGACCCTTGGATGAGACCCTGGGACATTCGATGATTCCTCTCAAAATCAGTTGATCGCTATGACTAGAATCCTAGCATGAGCCTAGTTACCGAACCGTCCTCCCCTCCAATCAACGTCTCTCGAAATACGAGGCGCCCATGAGCGGACCTTTCGCGTCCATCGAGGCCGCCATCGCAGAGATCCGCAAAGGGCGGATGGTGGTGGTGGTTGACGATGAGGATCGAGAAAACGAAGGGGACCTAACCCTGGCCGCGGAACATGTGACCCCCGAGGCAATCGCTTTCATGGCCACCCAAGGGCGCGGCTTGATCTGTGCCGCCTTGGAAGGCGAGACCCTCGACCGGCTTCAGATCCCATTGATGGTCCGGGACAACACCAGTCCTTTCGAGACGGCCTTTTGTGTTTCGGTGGAAGCCCGCCATGGCACCAGCACCGGAATCAGCGCGCAGGACCGATCCCGAACCATCCAGGCGCTTATCGCGCCTGACGCCAAACCCCATGATTTCGTGAAACCCGGCCACGTGTTCCCACTCCGTGCGAGACCGGGTGGAGTTCTGTCGCGCACCGGCCAGACTGAGGCATCCGTAGATCTGGCCCGCCTTGCGGGGCTGCATCCCAGCGGCGTGATTTGCGAAATCATGAAAGACGACGGCAGCATGGCCCGGGTGAACGATCTCGTCCCCTACTGCGAAAAACATGGCCTGCTCATGGTGACGGTGGCGGATCTTGTGGCCTATCGCCTGCGCATTGATCCCATCGTAAAAGAGCTGGAGGTTCGGGAATCGGACACAGCCTGGGGGCGGATTAGAGTGCACCGCTTTGAAAGCCTGTTGGATGGAGGAACCCATTTAGCCTTTTCCATGGGCGATCTTTCCGGTACCCCCCCGCTGGTACGGGTGCATTTAGAAACCTTGCCCGAAGATCTCCAAGGCTTTGCGTCGAACGGATCCTGCGCGTTCCAGGCGGCTATGAAGGCCATCGCCGCCGAGGGCCGGGGTGCTCTGGTCTACCTGCGCCGCCACGCGGCCACCAAGGGCGTTCACAGCGAAGGACCTCCTGCCGGCCCAAGTGCCTCGGGACCCAGTGACCGGGACGTGGGCGTGGGGGCCCAAATCCTGCGCCAATTGGGCATTCACGAAATGCGCCTCCTCAGCCGCCATGAAACCAAGTACATTGGCCTTCGGGGCTTCGGCCTTGATGTTGTGTCTACCGTGCCCTTGAATCCATAACCTGGCGTCCCAGTGATCAACACCGCCTTTCTTACTCAGTCCCCGCTATTCAGAAACCTGGATGAGACGGAGCGCGCCCAAATTTTGATCATTGGGCAAGTGAAAACTTACAAAGGGAATGACTTCATTTTCCGGGAAGGTGATCCCGGCGATGGCCTTTACATTGTGGTCAAAGGATCTGTGCGCATCTCCAAGCAAAGCCCCACAGGTGAAGAGGCCCTGGTGGTTCTGGAACCCCACGCTTTCTTTGGCGAGATGGCGCTGATTGATTTTTCCGCTCGCGCCGCAGACGCGATCGCTCACGAAGGCACCGAGCTGTTCTTTATTCCCTTGAAAGATCTTCGAAGCCTCATCGAGTCCCATCACCATCTGGCCCTCAAAGTCCTCTTCGCCCTTTGCGAAGTGTTGGCGCAGCGCCTGCGGGAAACCAACGAGCGCTACATGAGCATCTTCACCATCGCCCAATGGGGCGGGGCGCCTCCAGATGGGCCCCTGCCGATACCCTGACCGGATCCTAACTCGTAGAAATGATTCACCACCAACCCGAAAGAAGGAGTCCCATGTCTGATCTCGTCACGCATATCACCGACGCTCAATTCCCGGAAACCGTAAAGGAAGGCGTCACCCTGGTGGATTTCTGGGCCCCCTGGTGTGGCCCCTGCCGCATGATCGCCCCCATCCTGGATGAACTCGCGGGTGAAATGCAGGGCAAGGCCAAGTTCGTGAAAATGAACGTGGACGAGAACCCAGAAGTGGCCGGCCAGTACGGCATCATGTCCATCCCCACGCTCATCTTGTTCAAAAATGGCAAGGCCGAAGGCAAGATCGTCGGCGGGCAGCCGAAGCCCCAAATCAAGGCCCTTATCGAAGCCGCGATGTAATTAGGCCTCAGGCCTCGTTGTTGTGGGTCGCTTCGTATGCCCGTACTGAAATGGCCTTCCCAAAGCCAACAACGAGGCCTGACGTCTGAAGCCCGAAGCCTGTTGAGATTGAGCACAGCCACAAAATTCAGGTTCAAAAACGGGGGCCATGGGCCCCTTTTTTTGTCAGGCCTTTTTCTTGAGCCTCAACCGAATCTGATTGCCCTGTTCGCTGAAGGTCACCTCATCCATAACCATCTGGATCATGGCGAGACCACGACCAGTTTGCTTATGTAGAGCATCCTCGGCAGCGTAGGCGACCCTCGATGTGTCGAAACCGCGCCCTTCGTCCGTGACCGTCACCTGGAATTGCTCCAGGGTGGCTTCCATCAGCACATCCACCGTGCGCGACGCATAGGTTTCATCTTCCATGCGCTTCTGACGCAGGGCCGCGTAGGGATCGGTGTCACTGAAAATGTCGCCTTTATGCGCGGATTCCAGCTCCAAGTTGCCGTGCTCCAGGGCATTCACCAGGGCCTCGTGGAAGGACATGGAAATGACGTCCACATTCGACGGCGAGGCGAACCCCATAGGCACCAGGCGATCGGTTAGATGGCGCACCATGGCACCGATGTCCAGTTCGTCCGAACGAAAGCGGAAATGCCGCGTCTCCTTCACCAAGCCTTTGAGCCCATCCAACGCCAATCGAAATTCACGATGAACTTCCACCAGGTGGAAGACGTTTTTGACCAGCTCTTTGAGGGCCAGGGGCTTTTGAAATAGATTCGCCGCACCCATGCGCATGGCCCGCACCGCGTATTCCAGCGAGGCCTGGCCGGTCATCAACACCACCGGCATATTGCTTTGAATGGCCTTAACGCGATGAATGACATCAAAGCCATCCATGCCATCCATGTTGATATCCGAGATCACCATGTCAATGGGTGGCGAGT
>JAYVXV010000169.1:0-6004 GCA_043784905.1 Holophagaceae bacterium
TGAGGGGGCGTCCCTACCTTTCTGGTGTTTAAAAAACGTCAAAGGTTCCCGTAAACTTGCGCCATTACTACGTCTATGCGAAAATCAGGACCGACTAATATAACTTGATCATTGAGATAGCGCACCGGCATAAGCGACCGTAACGACCTAACCAGAAAAGCACTGGTTACTTCGTAACGGGCGCTAAGGTCAAGGAATCCCAGACGAGTCTAGGGTCGAAACACCGGACGGCCAACATGGTCGAAAACACCATCAGGGCGAAGGCCACGGAACCAGGGCCGGGCGTGACGGTGGCGACACTGCCCAGCTCCACCATGGCGACCATGAGGGTGATGACAAAGATGTCCACCATGGACCAGCGGCCCACCAATTCAGTCAGGCGGTAGAGCCGCGCCCGATGCTCGGGCCACCGCGAGGAACGCCGGCGCTCCGAAATCAGGAGAATCGCCAGGATGATGATTTTCAGGATGGGCACCACCACGCTGGCGATAAAAATAAGCAACGCCAGCGGCCAGGAACCGGTGCGCAAGAAGTAGAAAACTCCGCCCATGATCGTATCGGACTGGGTGCGCCCCAAGGAGACCACGCGCATCACCGGCAGGAGATTAGCGGGCAGGTAAAGAACGGTGGCGGTGAGCAGGAGGGCCCAAGTGCGTTGCCGGCTTTTCAGTTTCCGGCTATGAAGCGTCGCTCCGCACCTCGAGCATGAGGTGCTTTTAAACGGCGAGAGACGACCGCAGGTGAGACAGGCCACCAGGTGTGCTTCCCGAGCGGTTCGCGCTCCTTTGGGAGGATGGGTGGCGGCTCCCTCCGGGTGGTCCCCCAGAGCCTCCCAGACTGACCCGATATCCAGGGCCGATACGGCGGCGGCGGCCACCACGATGAACGCTCCTAGCCCGTAGAGTGAGGGACCAGGCACTACCACCGCCATTTTGGCCAGCTTCA
This sequence comes from Holophagaceae bacterium, assembly GCA_043784905.1. Classification (GTDB taxonomy): domain Bacteria; phylum Acidobacteriota; class Holophagae; order Holophagales; family Holophagaceae; genus JANXPB01. The sequence continues at coordinate 946 of JAYVXV010000169.1, forward strand.
CATACGAAACCAGGATGCCTAAAATAAAGACTTCCGCCATTCCCCAGGCGCCAAATTGCTCCACGAGGCGGAAGATCCATACGGTCCAGCGGTTCGGATGACGTCGTCGGATCTCCAGCAAGACGTAGATCATGCCGCTGAGATGGGCCAGCGGAGCCAGGATCACCGTGGTGATCAGGACCGCCGATAACCAGGGCCATCCCAGGTTGGCCAGGATGCGCGCACAGCCGGGAATGGAGGCTTCTTGAACGGTGCCATGGAGATGGAGGGACAGCAGTGGAAATGCATTGGCGAAGCAGAACAGAATCAGGGCTGCGATGTGCAAAGCCAACGCCACGTCCTTGGAATCATGCCCTCCCCGTCGAAGGATGGCCCCGCAGCGGACGCAGGAGGAAATTCCCCCCTGAGGTGGGGTTCTAACCCGATGGAGCAAGTCGCACTCTGGGCAGGCCATGAGAATGGCGCCATCGGTGCCATTGGTATCGGTGCCTGGGAAAGTAGCAGCATCCACGATCATAATCCTGGCATCCGCCTTGGACCCCGCCTGGAAACCAGTGCGAGGCGTTCGGTGGTATCGAACATTTGGCGGGCCTCCTCCTGCTTATTCATGGGAACCAGATGCTGGATGCTTTTCGTGCGGGTTCCATCATGAATCAGAAGGTTCATCACTGAAAGGACTGGATGCTCCGGCATGGGCTTAGCGGAAGTCCGATTCGCCTCGGATGTCCTGCTTAATAAGGGCCATTTCTTCTTTCGTGATGCGGCGGGCGGGAATGCCGCCCCAGGTTTCGCCATCGGGGACCCGGCTGCCAGGTAGGACCACACTTTGGGGCAGGATCACCGCATTCTTGCCGATGATCACGTCGCCCATGATGCAGGCGCCTGAGCCTAACGTGGCACGATCTCCAATGAAGATGGGCGCCACCACCAAGTTTCCGCCGCCGCCATAATGGGCAAAAATGCGGACGCTGCCACCGAGCGCCGCGTCATCGCCCACCGTAATTAGCTGCGGGTCGCTGATATGTTCGGTGTTGATGAAGGCGTGACGCCCTATTTTCATGCCCATGGCTTTCAGGAACCACACACCGAAAGGCGTGAGCGTCACGAACGGTAGGAACGTGTAGCGCACAAGATAGAACAGTGCGTTGTGTAAAAACCACGGCACCGCCGCCAGGGTGTAGTAGCCGCCTTTGAAAGGCTTCACGCGGGTGGGCAATACAAAATTAAAAATCGGCACCACCACCAGCAAGGCCAGCCCCGCGACAAAAAAAGCGAGAGCCACCGAGAAGCCTCGCAATCCCCAGGCGAGGAGGGGGCTCACACGGATGCCCATTTCTGTTGCGAAATAGAGCAGCTTCAGCGTGAGCCATAGAGCCGGGGCCAGCGCAATGCCCAGAGCCGCAGACGCGAGTGTGTAGACCAGGAGTACCGCCACGCCATAGCTGACCCGCGCGAACCGTCGCATGAGACGTTCGGCCAGTCCCGTGGGCGGTGGACTCTTGGAGTGATCCTTGGCGAAGAAAAGGGGGTCGTCGGCCATGTCCCAGTATGGCCTGGAGCTGAACAGCCGCTGGCACGGGTTCTTCCCTCGGGAACTTTGGTGACGGTCCGCTTGTCCCATACCTCAGACAAGCCCGGAGGCACCATGTCCATTCTCTCCCTTTCCCTCACTTCTCTTGCCCAAAGCCGGGCTGAGGCACTGCTCAGCGAGGTACAGGTGGCCTCGCCCTGCGATGTGGCCTGGTCCGACATGACCGGAAGCGATCGCATTCGCCACTGCGCTCAGTGCCAAAAACACGTGTACGACCTGTCCCGCCTGACCGCCGTGGCTGCGGTCTCGCTGATTCAGGAGCACCAGGGGAATGTGTGCGTGCGTTTCTGGCGCCGCGAAGATGGCACCATGCTCACGGCGGATTGCCCGGTGGGTGTCCGTCGGCAAGTGCGTCGGCGGCGCCAGCGCATGGCGACTTCCATGGCCGCGGCCCTTGTGTTGGCCTTCCTGGCCGCTACGCCACGGCCTCCGAAGCCGCGGAAACGCCCCACGGATATTCGAGGCAAGGTCGCCTGCCCTCCATCCCAAACCATGGGGCTGGTGGCCCAGCCCACGCTGAAAATGGGTGAGATGGTGGCTTCGCCGCGGCTGATCCAGGGCGATGTTGCCCCGACGACCGTGAAGCAGTGACAGGCTTCAGGCCTCGGGCTTTATGGTTGATGACATCTCAAGTGGAACAATCAGCAACAACGAGGCCTGAAGCCTGAGGCCCGACGCCCTTAAGATGGACCCATGCACTTGGTCCTCCTCCGCCTCTCCGCCCTGGGCGATATTCTTCGCGTTTTCCCTGCCTGGGCGAACCTACGGAATGCTTTTCCCACGGCGCGTTTCCAGGCGGTCGTGGAGGATCGCCATGCTTTTCTGCTGACGCCGTTGCCTTGGATCGAGCCGGTCATTGTGCGGCGCAAAGCGCTTGCCACTCCGCTCACCGCGATCAAAGAACTCAAACGCGTGGCCACCGAAATTCGTGATGCGGATGCAAGCCTCGACTTTCACGGCATCCTGAAGTCCGCGCTGATCCCGAAGTTCGCGGCCATCGAAGAACGTTGGGGCGACGGCGTCACCAAGGAATTCGCGGGATCTCTGCAAACCCATCCTCTGCTTTTCAAACACCAGACGCGCTACGACCAAGCCCTGGGATTATCTGAGGCCTTCGGCAAGGCGAACGGCGTGGATGGGTTGGGCCGTTTTCACCCCGTGTTGAAAGCGGCGGTGCTACCAGACCCTGGTGAAATATGGATGCAATCGGTGAAGCCGCGCATGGTGCTGGTGCCTGGCGCCTCCAAGCGGGGCGCCATCAAACGCTGGCCCCTCCATCATTGGATCAAGTTGGCTCAGATGCTAAAGGATCGTGCAGAGTTGCGATGGTCTCTGGGGCCCGAAGAGGATGACCTGCGTCAATGGCTTCCCACCGAAACCGGCGTGGCGGCGTTGCCAAAACTGGGACTCTGGCAATTAGGTTCGGCCCTGCGACAAGCGGACCAAGTCATCGCACCCGATACGGGATTACTGCATCTCGCGGTGACCTTGGGGGTGTCCGTGACGGCGCTCTATGGGCCTTCAGATCCAATGGTGGCGGGCCTTCCCGAAGGCGTCGGCCAAGTCCTGCGCACGGGCATCGCCTGTTCACCTTGTCGGGAAAGGCAATGCCAGCGGCGGCAATGCCTGGAGGAATTGGAACCCGAGATGGTGGTGCAGTCGCTTGGGATGAGCTGAAAACCGCGTCAAATAAAATCCAGAGCGATCAGATGTTCTCTTTGGCTCAGCTAAAAAATGGTGTTGATTCTCGCTTATTGCGCAAATATCCCCTCCATCCCTGTTTCCTGTCCTTATAAAAAACGGTTTAACAGGGATGAAGAGGATGAGAGGGATGGGCTACAGTAGCATTCAAATTTGGTATGGATGCCGTCAGCTCGTGGCGACGACTGAGCCACAGGACCCGCACTTCAGGACATCCTTTTTCATGACAAGTAGCCATCCAATGAGCCCTCCGATGAACGAGAGGATCATCCCACCCACTCCAAAGATTGTTCCGCACCCGCCCAGACAGCCAGCAGCGCCAACAGCGCCAGCCTTGGCGTTTTTGGTCTTTAGTTGAACCCTCTCATAAGTGAGGCGTTCTGTCTCTGCCTGTTGAATGGCTAGGCGCTGCGAGGAGGGCAGGGGATTCACGCTAGCCTCATTCACAGGTTCCCCCTTCTCCAGACGCGTGATGAGGTCCACTGGAACCTTGGTGTTATGGAGCAAGTCGCGAGTCCCTTGCTGGAGAATGAATGGGGTAGAGACATTCGTCGAGGCGACCGAGGCCGCCGAGGCTGCCGAGGCCGCCGAGGCCGCCCCCACCCAAGAGAGGACAAGAAAAACGCCGCTAAGCAGAATCCCGATTAGTGAGGGGACCAGCAGGATGTACCCGATCACCACGGCAGGGCCGCTCATGCGGTGGACACGCTGGGGCAACAAGGTGCCCTTTTCGCAAACCTTGCAAGGGATTTCGATGGCTGCCATGGGTCCTCCGGTGGGCGTACTAGAGCAATTAGGGCCGATCAAGGTCTCCCATATCAGAGGGTCAGTGTTTATCCGCAACGGCCTGGATGGCCGCGGCGAATTTTTTCGCCGCAGTGGCCCGTGCATTCATATCGGAACCGGCGGCAGCGTTGTCCTGGTTGAACTCCTGCATGGCTTGCTGTAGCTCGCGGCTATCCGCATCCGTAAAGGTGGCAGCCTTGGTGCTGAGATCATTGAAGGCCTTGTTGGCGGCAGGGTGGTCAGCGGCTGGCAGCAGGGACACGACGGAGGGTTTCAACATTTCGACTCCGGCCACCTGGATCTTGGCGGTGAAGCTTTTGCCTTCGGCTGCGGCCTTCTTGACGGCTTGTTTACCCAGGTAGTAGAGGCCTACACAAGAGCCACCGATGAGTAGCAATAGTACGCCGCATCCGATGCCTACCCACTTGAGTACGGATGAACCTTTGCCTTCAGCCATGACAGCTCCTTTGGGATGAGTTTCTCAGCATGGCATGGTGTCCCGGTGGGGGCCAAGTCCAACGCCTAAATTTGCCTTGCCTCTCCTTTTCAGCACGCGCACAGTATGAAAATTCTCAAATCAATTCGGAGGTTCTCATGTCCATGGGCGGCGATTTTAAGGATTTCATTGCCAAGGGCAATGTCATTGATCTGGCGGTGGCCGTGGTCATCGGCGTGGCTTTCGGGAAAATTGTGACGGCCTTGGTGGAGGGCATCATCATGCCTCTAGTTGGAATGGCCATGCCCAGCGGTGATTGGCGAGCCCTCATGGCCGGGCCGCTCAAGGTGGGGTTGGTGATGGGTGCGACGGTGGATTTCATCTGCGTCGCCCTGGTGGTCTACATCATCTTCGTGAAGGGCCTGGGCTCCCTGAAAAAGCAGGAAGACCCCGCCGCCGTTGGCGACACCAAGACCTGCCCCGGCTGCCTGGAAACCCTCCCCAAAGCCGCGACAAGGTGCAAGCACTGCACCAGCGTGGTCTGA
>JAYVXV010000170.1:0-5887 GCA_043784905.1 Holophagaceae bacterium
TCGCGCATGAGATCGGTTAGGGTCGGCATGGTTCAACAGCCAAGAAAAAAATTGGAACCGCGAATGGACGCGAAAAGACGCGAATGAAAAGCGGTGGGGATCTGCGCCCAGTGGGCGTTTGAGGGTGATTTTGAAAAAGATGAACCACAGATGAACACGGATGAACACAGATAGAGGCAGGCTCCGCAATGGAGCATGGGCCACCCCGGCTTTGCCGGGGCCGCACGACGAAGGTCGTGCGGGTTTGGGGGCGGCGGCTATTCCGCACTAAGGCGCGAGGTCGCCGCCACCCCCAAACCGCTTGGCCCATGCGGAGCATAATTCGGGGGCTGCTCTCCTCTGTGTCTCTGGGATTCATCAGTTCGTAGAAATTCGGCGAACAGAGACCGTCAAGAACCACGCAGCATCTGTGTTCATCTGTGTTCATCTGTGGTTCCTTTTTCTTTGCTTTTTACTATTTCGATTTTTTGTCCGTGGTTTCTCTCTTTTCCCATCCGTGGCTAAAGCCCTAGGTAATCCACTTCGATATCCCCGTTAACCTTGACTCGACACGCGAGCCGTTCGTCGTCGGAAACGCAGAGTCCCTTTAAGAAATCCCGCTCTTCAGTGTCCATCTCTGAGCAGTTTTCAAGGCCTTGAGTGACGCGAATACGGCAAGTGCCGCAAGAACCATTCCGGCAGCCGAAGGTGATATCGGCGCCGCTGGCATCGGCGATGGCCTGCAATGAAGTTCCGACCGGCGCCTGTACCAGCAGATCCTCCAGTAGGAAATGGACGGTAGCGGTGCTCATGCGAGGAGTGTTTCCAAAAGTTCCACCTGGCCGAGGGGCGCGGAGAGTTGCAAGCCCTGCACGGCGGGGCGAACGGCGGCAATGAGTTCGCGGGCGATGTCGAGGCCCACTTTCAGTTGGTCCTCAGCGGAATCGAAGCGACTGATGCGCTTCAAAATTTCATCCGGTACGAAAACGCCGGGCACCTCATTGGCCATGAACTGCGCGTTGCGAAGGCTCTTCAGGGGCCAGATGCCCGCGATGACGGGGATGCCGAATTGCGCCGAGAAATCCAAGAAACGAAATAGGGAATCGGGGTCAAAAATGGGCTGCGTGATGGCCCATTCGGCGCCCGCCTCGACCTTGTAACGGAAACGGCTTTGCTCCCGCTCGGGGTCTACGGCCACGGGATTCGCGCCCACCCCGATGCTGAAGGCCGTGGGTTCACCGATGCTAGAGCCACCCAAATCTTGACCACTGTTCAAGCGAGACAGCATATTCACGAGACCAATCGCGTCAATGTCGAACACGGCGGTGGCTTGGGGATAGGGACCCAGCTTCGGCGGATCGCCGGTGACGGCCAACATATTGCGTAGACCCAGCCCCGCCGCGCCCAGCAGATCACTCTGCATCCCTAACAAATTTCGATCACGGCAGGCGTAGTGCAACACCGTCTCGATGCCCACGCGCTGTTCAATGAGAAGGGCTGTGGCCAGGGCACTCATGCGGGCCATGGCACGGGGGCCATCGGGAATGTTGATGGCATCGGCACCCAGGGCTTGAGCCTTCCGAGCCTTCTCCAGCAGCTTATCGGCGCTGGTGCCCTTGGGGGGGACCAGCTCCACGGTGGTGACGAATTCGCCTTTGGCGAGTTTGGCGGAAAAACGGCTTCGTTCAGCGAAGGGCAGTGTCGCTAGGGGCGCCGTCACATCTCGTTGTTCGATCTCTGGCCGACCGTGATCAAAGGCCTCTGCCTGGCGGATGGCGCCGCGCATGGCTCGCGTGTGGGCAGGCGTGGTGCCGCTGCACCCACCCACGGCAATGGCGCCCAGGGAAAGCGCTTGCCGCGCGAACTCGCCCAGGTATTCGGGGCTCGCCATGTAGAGCAGGCGGCCATCCACCTGTCGCGGTAAACCCGCTGATGGATTCAGGATGATGGGAGCGTCCGTGGCGGCGCGAAATCGTTTTAGCAAATCCAGTAAGGGCGCAGGGCCATTGCCGCCGTTGACGCCCACCAGATCCGCGCCCCACTCGCGTAATTTCGGAATATACCACTCGGGTTCGGTACCGTAGATGGTGGCGCCTTCATCGTTGGGCGTCATCATGGCGGCGATGGGTAAATCGCAGACTTCCTTGATGGCGAGGATGGCCTGTTGGATTTCATTCAGATCTGCGAAGGACTCTAGGACGAAGAGATCCACGCCGCCCTCATGCAAGGCCTTAGCCTGTTCGGCAAAAAAGGCCCGAGCTTCGGCGTACGAGGTCGGTCCCCAGGGCTCGATGCGCAGGCCCAAGGGCCCGATGCAGCCAGCCACCCAACCGTGTCCCGTCGTGTTTCCGGTCTGCTCCAGGGCCTTCCGCGCCAGTTCTGCGCCCTTTCGATTGATCTCGGTTAATTTCTCCGCGAGGCCGTAGCCACTGAGTTTTACGCGGTTGGCGGCCCAGGTGTTGGTGGTGAGCACATCGGCGCCTGCGCCGCGGAATTGTTCGTGAACCGTGCGCACCAAGTCCGGCGTGGCGAGGTTCGCTTCGTCGAAGGATCGGTTGATGAAGATGCCTTTCTCGAACAGGACCGTGGGCACCGAGCCATCAAAGAGAAAGCGGTGGCCGGATGAAAGGGCATGGCGAAAGGAAAGGGTCATGCGCGTCTCCCGAGGTAGTGCCTGGGTGGCCCTCAGCGTGACGCCACTATGGGGAAGGTCAAGCAGTTCACGCCGAACACCTTCAGGGCGGTCGCGCACGGGCAATGGTGCCCCTAGCAAACTCAAATTTACGTTTCCAAAATCACCCATCATGAAGCCCTTCGAAATTGACCTGAGAACCACCCATCGCGCCGGACTGCGTCCGGCATTAAGAACCCTTGATGAATCGCCAGCGTTCTTTGGGCGGATCGGTTAGGGCTCTTAATGCCCACCAGGGGTGAAAGGGATCTGAAACTCCTTCGAAGTTCACCTAAACACCACCCATCGCGCCGGCCTGCGTCCGGCATAAGGGCGCGTAACGCCCTGGCCAGAAGAGCGCTGGCCAGGGCGCAACGCGCCCTAACCACACAGCACCGTCCCACCATTCACATTCAGAATCTCGCCGGTGATGCAGGTCGCCCAGTCGCTCAGCAGGAATGCGATGGGGCCCGCGATGTCTTCGGCCACAGGGATGTGGCGCAGCGGAAAGATGTTTTCGATGCGCTGGCGTTCCTGGAGGTCGCCGCGCAGGGCGGGAGCCGAGAGGTCCGTGTCCACCCAGCCTGGCGCCACGGCATTGACGCGAATGTTGCTGGGGCCAAGCTCGGGCGCCAGGGATTTCACCAGCGAAATGATCGCGCCCTTGGTGGCTGCGTAAGCGCCATACCCGGCTTCGCCTCGCTGACCCGCCGTCGAGCTGATGAGGATAAGACTCCCACCGCCACCACGTTTCAACACCGGAATCACGGCGGCGTTCCAAAGAAAAATGCCGCGCAGATTGGTGTCCAACACTTCATTCAGCAGTTTTTCATTCGGCGCCTCTGCGGGTGTTGGCAGCCACACGCCGGCATTTCCAACGAAGGCGTCGAGGCCTCCCCAAGCTTCTTCCAACGCCCTTACGGCCTCTCTTGCATCCTCGCCGCTACGCTGATCGGAACGCAGGGCCAGCACTTCCCTCCCTTCAGCTCGAAGGCTGCGAGCCAACCCACCTGCAGCCTCTTCCTGCTCCCGATAAGTGAAGGCCACGTGGGCGCCGAGGCCCGCTAGTAGGCGCACCACAGCGGCGCCGATGCCGCGGCTGCCGCCGGTGATGAGGATGCGCTTGCCTTCGAGATTCAAGAGATTCGCAGCGCTGGAAAGAGCAGCGGGAAAGGTCTGGTTCATGCGGGCTCTCCAATTAATTCAGGCTTGTTGGGTAATTCAGGCTGGTTAGGAAATTCAGGATTGTGCGTCAATTCGCGGGTTTCGATCCAAAGGTTATGCAAGCGCGGGACGAGATCGGCCAAGCGGTCTTCAGGCACAAGGAAGGCCAGCGAGATGGGCGAAGCGCCGCTAAAAACCCCGCCGATGCGCTCCAATTGAAAGGGTGCCAACAGGCGCAGGGCCGCATCCGGCGTGGCTCGCAGGCCTTCTCCCACCAGGGCAACCAGAGCCCAGTTGTATTCCACGGCGATGGCTTCTTCCTCGAGATTCGCCAGGATCGAGGCGCAGCGTGGACCGTCGGGCCTCACCACCAGTACCGTTCCTTCAGGGCCTGCGAGGAAGGCGAAGCGAGTGGCACCAGCCTCCCGCAGCTCTGTTTCCAATTGAAGGGCGCGAGACAAATCCTCTTCCGGTGGCAGACGTAGGAGTGCCAAACCCTCCTTGTAGGCCACCGAAAGCACTGAACCCGGTTCTCTCCAAGGCGCGTCCACGGTGACGGTGGTGCGGGCCGCATCCGGTGCTTCGGCGCGATAGGTATTGGCCACCACCAGAGGAATGCGGGCTCGAGCCACGGGCGCCAGGCACCCGGTGTGAAGCACTTTGGCGCCGAAACTCGACAAGGCTTGTGCTTCGGCGATGCTCATGCGCGAGATAGGCCGCGCACCTACAACCAGGCTGGGATCGGCGCTGAGGACGCCGTCCACATCGGTCCAGATCTGCACTTCGGACGCGTTCAGGGCTTCGCCGAAAAGGCTCGCAGAAGTATCCGAGCCCCCGCGTCCCAAGGTGGTCGTGGAGCCATCTGGGCCCCGGCCGATGAAACCCTGGGTGACGATCAATTCACCTTTTTGGATGCGATGCTTCCATGGCGTCACGGAGGCGCGGATCGCCGCCGGGCGGGGGCGCGCGGAGCCATGCTGGGCGTCGGTGTGGATCACGTCGCGGGCCTCGGCGAAGGTCGCATTCAAACCTTCGCGGCGGAACAGGGCTGACACTAGATGCGCAGACAGTGTCTCGCCGATGGCCAAGGCCGCGTCCTTGGTCTTGGGGCGCACTTCGCAGAGTGCGCCCACGCCTTCCAGTAGGCCCGTTAGCCGTCGAAAGAGGGGCGCCCAGGCATCTTCAAGGCCCGCCAGCAGCCCTAGGGCATGGGCCATACCCTGATGCCGATTGTGGATGGATTGCAGTGCGGATTTAGCCTCAGGGAGATCGCCTTCGGCGGCCAGCCGAAGGGACTTCAGGATGGCGTCGGTGGTGCCAGAAAGCGCGGACACTACGACCAATCCGCCCGATGGAATTTCATCGCGAACGATCAAGGCCGCGCGTTGCAACGCCTCCACGCTACCCACAGAGGTGCCGCCAAATTTGAGAACCTTAGGGGCCATCACGCGGCTCCTTTCAAAATGTTGCTCAGCCAAGGACCCACTTGATCCCACTCGATGAGAAAGGCATCGTGACCGTGGGGGCTATGGATCCAATTCAAACTGCCGAGTTTTCCTGCGGCTTCGGCGGCGTGGGCCAATTCCAGAATCAAGGGCGGCGTGAAAAGTTGATCGGTGCTAAGGCCCAACACGTGAAGGGGCGCTTTCAATCCCTTGAGGGCCGACACCAATCCACCATCAGGGCCACCGTGCCCTCGGCTCAGATCGTGCGCGTCCATGGCGTCCAGCAGCGTCAGGTAGCTGGCTTTGGTGAAGCGCGCCGCCAGTGATTCGCCATGGTGGCGGAGCCATTGGTGGATGTCGTGGTCGGATTGAAAGCGCTCATTAATGCCCTGGGGTCCACGAAAGCTGAGCATGGCCGCGTGGCGCGCCAGCGCGATGGCTTTAGCATCAGGCAACTCGCTTTTCAAAATGGCGCGTTGGATTTCATGGGTGCCCCAAATCCAACCATCGCTGCGCCCCCCGCAACCGATAGCGGCCACGGTCTTGAAGCGATCCGGTGTCAGTAACGCTAATTCCAGCGCCACCATGCCGCCAAGGCTTCCGCCAATAAGCACGTCGAAGGTTAGGT
>JAYVXV010000171.1:0-5826 GCA_043784905.1 Holophagaceae bacterium
CGCAGCGAAGGCGCCGAGGTGCGCTTCGAACTTTACCCGCAAGATGGCGTGACCGACGGCCGGGGGATCCCCTCTGGACAACATCTGGAAATTTTTACCACCCGCCCCGACACGCTCTTCGGCGCCACCTTCATGGTCATCGCGCCCGAGCATCCCCTGGTGGATCGTCTTACATCGGCTGCCCAGACCACCGCCGTGCGGGCTTACGTTGCGGCCACAAAAAACCGTTCGGATCTGGATCGCAAAGCCGCCAAAGAAAAGACGGGCGTCTTCACGGGTGGATCGGTGAAGCACCCCATCACCGGCGACGCGGTGCCCGTGTGGGTCGCGGACTATGTGCTCATGGGCTACGGCACGGGCGCCATCATGGCGGTGCCGGGACAGGACGAGCGCGATTGGGAATTCGCCGAAGCCTTCGGTTTGCCCATCCTCCGCACCGTGCGCCCGCCTGAAGGCTTCGAGGGCAAGGCCTACACGGGCGATGGTCCGGCCATAAACAGCCAGTTTCTCGATGGCCTTTCCATCGCCGATGCAAAGGCGAAGATGACCGCGCACATTGAGTCGTTGGGTCTCGGGAAACGACGTGTGGAATATCGGCTCCGGGACTGGGTTTTCAGCCGCCAGCGCTATTGGGGCGAACCCATCCCCATTTATTTCCCGGTTGAAACAGAAGGCGACCCGCGAAAGGGAGACGCCGCGGATGCCTATACGATTCGTTACGACCAACCCATCGCCGTGGAGGAATCCGAGCTGCCCTTGACCTTGCCGGAGCTGGATGATTTCAGCCCCGGTGATGATCCCGCCGGTGCGCTGGCCCGTGCGAAAGATTGGCGGTTTTTCCAGAAAGACGGCAAATGGTTCGCCCGAGAAACCAACACCATGCCGCAGTGGGCGGGCTCGTGTTGGTACTACCTGCGCTTTATGGACCCGCACAATGGAGCCCAAGCCTGGAGCGCTGAAGCCGCAAAGCGATGGCTCCCGGTGGACCTCTACGTGGGCGGCGCGGAACACGCGGTACTCCATCTGCTCTACGCTCGCTTCTGGCACAAGGTGCTCCAGGATGAAGGCCTGGTGCCGGTTCCGGAGCCCTTCGGTCGCCTGGTACACCAGGGCATGATCCTCGGCGAAGTGGAATACACGGCGCTGGTGGATGCGACTGGAAATCCCGTGGGCAAAGACATGGCGGTGCCAGCGGCCGAAGGCGGATTCGTGCATCGCGGCACCGGCCACGCGCTCACCTTAAAACGATTCCCGGATGAAGACGTGGAGAAGCGTGGCGCCGCCACGGTGCTGAAAGCGAATCCCGCCATCCAAGTGGAAGCTCGGGCTTTCAAGATGAGCAAATCCCGGGGCAACGTCATCAATCCCGACGAAGTGGTGAAAGCTCACGGCGCCGACGCGCTGCGGCTCTTCGAGATGTTCCTGGGGCCCTTGGAAGCTACCAAACCCTGGAATACCGGGGGCATTCAGGGGGTCGCGCGCTTTCTCGAAAGGGTGTGGAATCTGGCGCACAAGCCCTTGGATGGATCACTGGAAGGCGAGCTGCTGCGCCTTTCGCACAAGACCATCCGCAAGGTCACTGAAGACATCGAAGGCCTGCGGTTCAACACGGGCATCAGCGCGCTGATGATTTATCTCAACGAGCTTGCCAAAGCCGATCCCCTGCCGAAGGAAGCCGTGGAGATTTTGGTACGTCTCCTTCAACCTTTTGCGCCCCATCTGGCCGAAGAATTATGGGAGCGTCTGGGCCACACCCCGAGCTTGCAAGCCGTTCCATGGCCCACCTTCGATCCGGCACTCTGCGTGGACGACAGTGTCACCATCGCCGTGCAAGTGAATGGCAAGCTGCGCGCTACGCTTTTGCTCCCTGCGGGATGCACTCAAAACGATGCCGAGACCGCAGCTCACCAAGAAGTGGGCGTGCAGAAATATGTGGACGGCAAGGAATCGGTCAAGACCATCTGGGTGCCCGGCAAGCTGCTGTCCTACGTGGTCAAAGGCTGAAAAAGGCTCACCACAAAGGCACGAAAAAAGACGAAGGCCACGAAGCATTCCTTCGTGGCCTTCGTCTTTTTTCGTGCCTTCGTGGTGAGTCTTAAGCGTGTTGTTTCAACTTGTCCTTGCCGCCAAACCACTGCTCCCAATACACCACCACGGGGGCGGCGATATAGATGGAGGAATAGGTGCCGGTGATGACGCCGATGAAAATGGGGAAGCTCAAATCGCGCAGAGCATGACCGCCCCAAACGAGCAGGCAGAAGGCCACGAAGAGGACTGACAGGGACGTGAGGATCGTTCGGGAGAGGGTCTGGTTGATGGAGTCGTTGATGAGCTTGGTGATGGAGACGCGGCGGTATTCGGGCTTGTGGCTGTTTTCGCGGATACGGTCAAACACGACGATGGTATCGGACATGGAATAGCCCATCAGGATGAGGAAGCTCGCCACCACGGGCACCGAGAATTCATAGCCGAACAGCACAAACAGCCCGAGCGCCATGAGCACGTCGTGGATGAGCGAGACGATGCCGCCCACGGCGAAACTTAAGGTGAACCTGAACATGACGTAGAGCAGGATCGCCAGGCTCGCCCAGAAAACGGCAGTGAGGGTCTTGCGGGTCCACTCTCCAGAGATGGAGGGTGAAAAACTCTCAAACTTGCCGATGGTCACGTTGCCCAGACGAAATTCCTTCTCGACCATGGACTTGAGGGGCGCGGGGAGATCGGAGGGAAGCTGGCTGTACTCCGAGATGGCGCCGCGTTTGTCGCGCAAGTCCGTGATTTTGCCCGCCCAATTATCGTAGATGGCATGGCGGGACGCCTCGTCACCGCTGAGGTTCAACAGGTTGGCATCGAACCATTTGGTCGAGAGCGCCAAGGAAGATTCGGTGTTGAGATCGTGGCGTGAGTCAGTCTTGCTCTGAGGATCCAGACTGCGCATGATGCCTTTGATCTTATCAATCTGCGCGGTGGAATCTTTTGAATCCTGGCCCTGCTTAGCCCTCACCTTGATGGAGTAATCCTCTGTGCCTACGGGGCTGTCGTAACGCACCAGGGCTGCGTCCGTGATGCCACCATCTGTAAGCGCTGAACGAACCTGATCGGCCTCAACGGGAATGCGGAAGAGCACCCGCATGTCAATGCCGCCGGTGAACTGCATCCCCACCTTGACGCGGCTGTGTACGCCCTTCCAGGGCTGGGCATGGACCAGGCAGATGATGATGATGCCCCAGGAAATGGCCAGGGCCATGCCCTTCCATCGCATGAAATCGAAGTGCGGAAGTTTCTCAAATATGCGCATCTGGATTCTCGCTTAAACCTAGGGTTCAAAATATTCAAAATGAATCATTGGGTGACCTTGCCATTTGCATGGGCATCGGTGGGGAACGGCTCCTAAACCGAAAGGGTCTTGGTGCCAGGATGACGTTCCAGCACCCAATCGTAGATGAATCGGCTCACGAAGATGGACGTGAACAGCGAGGCCACCACACCCACCGTCAAGGACACGGCGAAGCCTTTGACGGGGCCCGTGCCGAAGATGAATAGCAGCAGCGCCGCGAAAAGCTGGGTCACGTGGGCGTCCACGATGGTCCAGAAGACCTTATCGAAGCCCGCCTGAATGGCTCCGGGCACGCTCTTGCCCGCGTCCAGTTCTTCACGAATGCGCTCAAAAATGAGGATGTTCGCATCCACCGCCATGCCCAGCGTCAGCGCGAATCCCGCGATGCCCGGCAGGGTGATGGTGGCTTGGAATGAGCCCAGCAGGCCCAGCATCACGATAAGGTTCACGGTCAGGGCCGCGATCGCATTCAGGCCGGACCACTTGTACCAGAGCAGCATAAACACGATGATCGTGCCAAATCCAATGAAGGCTGCGATGAGGCCGTGCCGAATCGAATCCCGGCCGAGGCTGGGGCCCATGGATTGTTCTTCCAGAAACTTCATGGAGGCCCGAAGAGCGCCGCTCTTGAGTTTAAGGGACAGGTCATCCGCTTGCTGCTGCGTGAAATTGCCACGGATTTCAACCCCAGCGCCGATGATTTTTTGATCTGAGTGGAGGACGCTGATGACCTTGCGATCCAGCAGGATGGTGAAGGAACGATTCTCGCTCGACGCGATTCCCGTGAGCTTGGCGTTGGCCTCGGCACCGTCGTGATTGAGCGTGAAGTTCACGGTATTGGAACCCAATTGGTCTTGGGAACGCCGTGCGTCAATGATGGCGTCACCGGCATAATAGACCTTGGTTTCCACCAGCACCCATTGGCGGATGTTCTCTTCTTTTTTCCCGCCGGACTGTTTGGCCCGGAGGGCGGCCTTCATCTGGTTGGTGACCACGTGGGATTCTTCCACGGGTTCGGGGAAAAGCTCGGTGCCTTCGGGCAGCTTGCCGCCCAGCATGGTCAGAGCTTCGGCCTCGGTCTTCACTGGGAACTGGTTCTGTGGAGCCTTGGCGAGGAAGCGAACCTCCAAGCGGCCTGGGGTGGAGAGCAGGGCCTTGATGCGTTCACGTTCAGCTTCGCCCACGCCGGGCAGCTCGACGATGATGCGATTGCCTTCGGCACCGCTGGGGGTGATTTCGGGTTCCGCCACACCAAACTGATTGATGCGGTTGTCAATGATCTGCAGGGCGCGTTTGTTGGCGTCGTCCTTGAGTGATTTTTGATAGTCCTCTTTTTGGGTCAGGACCATGGAACCGCCCTGGTCCGCCGATCGGTAACCTGAAAACATTTCCAGAGCTTTGGTGAGGCCCGCACGGTTTTCCGGGGTGATGCCTTCAACCTTCACGGAGGTAGCATCCGATTTCACCGTGAGCCCCGCGATATTTTTTTCCTGGAGCCGCTCCTGCAGCCGATCGCGGGTGTCGCGGAGATCAGCGTCAAGGGCTTCCTGCCCTTGCACTTCCAGCTCGAAATGGACGCCGCCGCTGAGATCGAGGCCCAAGCGCACTTTGGAGAGCGGGATAAAAAAGTAGCCGCAGGCCGCGCAGATCAGCAGCGTCCAGATCAGGCGGGTAAGGGACCGTTTGCTCACGATGAATTCCTTAAACAGGCTTCAGGCTTCAAGCTTTGGAAAGTTCGATGTCGCCCTGGGTGCATTAATGGTTGGAATCGGGTTCGGCAGCCAGGGCCGCGACCGCGTGGCGCTTGGCTTTGACGGTGGCGTTGCCCAGTTTCACCCACAGGAATTTCTCTTCTACGCGATCAATGGTTGCGTAGAGCCCAGAGGTCAGCACCACTTCGTCGCCGGATTTGAGCGTGGACAGCCGCGCTTCCATTTCTTTCCTGGCCTTCTGCTGCGGGCGGATGAGCAAAAAATAGAAGATGACGGCCATGCCGCCGAAAAGGGCGAACTGCATGTAGGCGGGGGGGCCGCCAGCGGCGGCTTGAAGCAAAGCGATGAAGGGCATCAGGACTCCTTGGTGTTCCAGTTCTCCCGCGTATCCGCCGCAAAGGCCTGAAAGCGGCCATCCAGCAGGGCCAGGCGTGCGGCGCGGGTAAGCCCTACAGTGTAGCTCAGGTTGTGGATGGTGTTGAGCGTGAATGCCAACAGCTCCCCGGCCTTGAAGAGATGATGCAGGTAAGCCAGCGAGAAAGTACGGCAGGTGTAGCAGTCGCAATCCGGGTCCAGGGGAAGGTCCGCACCCTTGTGCCGGGCGTTCTTGATGTTGAGTTTTCCTCTGGAAGTCAGCAGGCGCCCATGGCGGGCTTCCCGCGTGGGCAACACGCAATCAAAGAGATCCACGCCCTGCTCGATGCCGAAGAGCAGGTCTTCCGGCGAGCCAACGCCCATCAGGTATCGCGGGCGATCGCTGGGCAATTCGTTCACGAA
>JAYVXV010000172.1:0-5805 GCA_043784905.1 Holophagaceae bacterium
GTCAGCGTGGACGTGGCCCCACGTAATTCCGCCATCGAGCTGGTGAAGCAGATCGTTCATCCCGTGGACCGCGAGCGCAAACGCGAACTGCTCAGCGACATCATCCGCGAAGGTCGCCTAGAGCAAGTGCTGGTGTTCACCCGCACCAAGCACGGCGCCAATCGTCTCAGCGACCAATTAGAAAAGGACGGCATCACCTCGGCCGCCATCCACGGCAACAAAAGTCAGCCCCAACGCATTAAAGCGCTCCAGGATTTCAAGGGCGGAAAAGTGCGCGTGCTGGTGGCCACGGACATCGCGGCTCGCGGCCTGGACATTGACCAATTGCCCCACGTCGTGAATTTTGAATTACCTCAAGTGCCCGAAGATTACGTTCATCGCATCGGCCGCACGGGCCGCGCCGGCACCGAGGGCGAAGCCTTGAGCCTGGTTTGCGTGGATGAATCGCGACTCCTGCGGGACATCGAAAAATTGCTGAAGCGGGACATCGAAAAAATCGTCATTCCCGGCTACGCGCCGGATCCCAGCATCCGAGCTGAACCCATAGAGACCGGGCGCAGCGGGGGTGCAGGCAGGTCCGGAGGACGTCCCGGTGGTGGACGACCTGGTGGCGGTCGCCCCAGTGCGCGCCCCGCGTCGCCCGCCCGCCACGATGGCGCCCATCACAATCGCCCCAGCAACCGGGGGAAGTAACAAAAAAACACTACGCGAAGGTGGCGAAGCAATTTCGGGCTGAAATCATAGGTGATGGAGCTTCGTGCTTTCTTGGTGTTCTTCGTGCCTTGGTGGTGATTTTTGTCTTTTTGAACGCGGACCCGTACTGCAGAACCCTTTCCTTTCTTCATCACCTTCGTGCCTTCTCTACCTTCGTGTAGTGCTTTTTTAGGCGCGTCAAGCCATCGGCAGATCCACGCTGATGATGCTGCCCCCTTCGGTGGGGTCCACGCGTAATTCACCGCCCATAGATTTCATCAAGCGAAGGCCCATCACGAGCCCAAGGCCCGCCCCCACTTGGCCTTCTCTGAAAAAAGTGTCGGGATCGAAACTGCGAGGAGAAAGCGCTGCGCGGCCGATGGCTGCATCCAACCCGATCATGTGTAGCTTCAGGCTTAGGTTCAGGCTCAAGGGTTCACGCTCGATCCAGAATGGAATAGTCCCGACTTCTTGCCCGGCCTGGGCGCGCAGCAGCAGATTTAAGAGCACCTGTTTCAATCGCTCGGGATCGGCAATGACCTCAGGCACCCCTTCGGCGTAGGGCCATTCCACGGTGACACCCGGTTTGGCTGGAAAGGTTTCAAGAACGGCTTTCAATTCATCCAACAAAGGGCTTAGTGATATCGAATAGGGTTCTCCCGAAGGCGCGCCACCAGCCATTCTGAGCCACTCTACCAAATCGTTGAGTACCTCCAACATCTGGGATCCCATCATGGTGCTGCCATGGAGAAAAGCGCCCCGCTCTTCCTCTTCACAAGCCCCATCCTCCAGCAGTCGCAGGTAGCTGAGCTGGCTTAGGAGCTGACTCCGCACCACTTCTCCTGCGAATGAAATAAAAGCCAGGCGGGTGGACTCGACGTCGCGCAGCGTTGAATGGGACTTGGCCAGTTCTTCTTTTTGTTCATGCAGGTGGAGGGCGAGGGCCTCCAGTTTTTCTTCCCTCAGGGTCAGATCGCGATAGAGCCAAGAGTTATGCAGAGCCAAGGCGGAAGTGCGCTGCACAACGCTCATGAATTCCTGTTCGGATTCCGAGAAGATCCGGCCTCTAGGAAGAACCAGCACCGCAAGGCCGGAAAGAAAAAGCTGATGCTCGAATGGGAGGTAGAAGAGCTCCTCCCTAGGATCCTGGCGAAGATCGCGGATGCTGGCAGGGAGCACTTTCATATCGAGCCATTGGGACTGAAAGGGCAGAATCGGCAGATCTGGAAATGGATTCGGCGCCGGCAGCAAATGGTTGTCCAGATTTAGCTCATCCATCCGAAGGGCCGCTGTGCCTTCAAAGCCCTGCTCCCCCAGCCGCCATAGAACGCCGCGAGTGCACCCCAATTCTCCATAGAGCGCATCGAGAATTTGTCGGCCGAGATCCTTGGGCCGTTCCGCCAAGGACATGTGTTCCGCCAACTGGCGAATGCGCATCATTTGGCGACTGCGCTGCCAGAGCTGACCCAGCAAGCCGTTGACGGTTTCCGTCATCTGATCCACTTTGGCGTCGGCCTTGATCACGAGGCCCCAAGCTTCGACAGCCCCGTCAAAGTCTCCAGAACTGCCCGCCGAGCCGCCACTCCGGTTGAGATTCGGATCCGGTTGCAAGGGCATGGGTTGAGTGGAGGACATAGGGTTTGAATATTAGGAGCCGTTACGAAATAACCAATGCTTTTTTGGTTATTTTGTTACGGCTCCTTATGCCGGACGCAGTCCGGCGCGGTGGGTGGTGCTCCGAACAAAATCGAAGGCGTTACGGCTCCTGCCATGAAAGTCAGAGTCGAACTCAGGGGTATGGGGCAGTGCGAACCGGTATCAGGTTCGTCCATGACTTTTTGTTTTCGCGTCTATTCGCGCCATTCGCGGTTCCAACTATTTTGTGGGCTCAACGGCTAAAAAATCTGGAACCGCGAATGGCGCGAATAGACGTGGGAAATGGAATTCGTGCCCGCTTGGCATGGACGGGAATCAAAAAATAAATCAACAGGGATGGAGGGGATACAAGGGATGAAAGCAAGCAAGGGCATGGTTCTATCCCCTTCATCCTTGTTAAAATGGTTTTTCTTTTTATGCCAATTGTGAAATGGCGAGGGCGCGACAAGGTGTTTTCTTGGTTCATTTCTTGACACCGGGTGGCTATCCCAAACACCGGCCCCCACCCCGGGCTTTCAGCCCCAGTGGGGCCCACAGGAGGACCGGCTCTTAATGCCGGTCTGAAATCCCAACGAAAAAGTTACTTTGTTACTTTGTTACTTTGTAGCAATGGATTAGGGGATTAGGGGCTTAGGCGATGAGCATGGTCAACGTCATGGTTGTACCTTTGCCCAGGCCTTCACTTTGCAATGAGATGCTGCCCCCCATCATTTCCATCAGGTGGCGGCAGATCACTAGGCCCAATCCGGTGCCGCCGAATTCCCTCGCATGGCCGCCTTCGGCTTGGACAAATTTCTGAAACAGCCTTTGCTGCGAGTCCAGGCTTACGCCGATGCCTGTATCCACGATATGTAGCATCACGATCCCAGGGCCGCGCTCCGCCTTCACTTCTACACTGCCTTCCTTGGTGAACTTCAAAGAATTTGAAAGGACGTTTAAAAGCACCTGCTTTAAACGACTGGGATCCACCACGACCTCAGGGATGTCCGCAAGGCTGTCGGGGAAAATTAATTCCACGTCCGGGTGGCGGGGATAAGCTTCGGTCAGGGGCCGCACTTCGGCCACCACCACCCCTAGGCTGAATGGCTCATTGGTGACTTCGAGCTTTCCACTTTCGATCTTGGCGAGATCCAAAATATCGTTCAGTAGTTCCAACAAATGTTTCCCACTAGAGTAGCTGGCCATCAGCATCTGCTTCATGTCCGCTTCGGACGTGTAGAGTCCGTCCAACACCAAACGGGTGAAGCCCAGGATGCCGGTAAGCGGCGTACGTAATTCGTGGCTGGTGAGTGCTAGAAATTCGCTCTTGGTGCGGTCCGAATCCCGCAGTGCGACATTGGCATGTTCAAGTTCCATGGCCTGTTTTTGCAAGGTGTCGCGCTGTTCGGAAAGATCGCGGAAAAGCCAGGCGTTGTAGATACTCACCGCAGCCAATCGCTGCAAGATTGAGAGCGCATCGGAGTCTTCTTCTTCAAACTGATGCCCCGGCGGGAGCGCGAAAATAGCGAAGCCCATCACGAGCAATTGATTCTCAAAAGGAATAAAGAAAAGCTGCCCGCTTTTGTCATCCCGAAGGCGATCCAAAATCTCGGCCTGGGGTCCCGCGTCCAGCCATTGGCTCTGGTACATCACGATGGGGGAATCGGGGAAAGGGTTCGGGGCCGGTAGCTTCAGTTCGGTCCACTCTGCCTTGGCCATCCCGAAACCGCTGCGGGGGTGAAACGCCGTGCCACCCTCATCGAGAATCCAAACCACACAACGTCGGCTGCCAAACTCCTGAACCAGAACGTCCATCACCACGTCCGCGACCTGACTGACCTTGCTGGTGGCGGCGAGTATTTCTGCCACGTGTTGCAGCACGGACATCTGGTGACCTCGACGGCCCAGTCGACCCCGCAGATCATTCAACTCGTGCGTCACCTGGCTCAATTGACGCTGGGCCTGGACCAGCTCCGCCAACACCTTTGCAGAGGATTCATTTTTTACTTCGCCCGCCTGCCCCACTCGATGAGCGCCACTGGCGGCGATTCCGCCCTCGCCCCTCGGCCCAGTACCTGGCTGACCTGGCTGGCCAGGGAGGGGAGTTTGGGTTGGGTTATTGCTCATGACCCCTCAGCATGACGCTCCCCGGTTGAACTGCCAAGGATTTGAAGGCGATGAGGCCAGAAGTAGCTTGGAGCCACCATCGAAAATCGCCATTCGGAATTTGGGAATCCCATACTGTTCTCATGGCCCGCGATATATCGAGAGTCCACACCCAACGCCTGATATTTTGGGGCGTCGCGCTGCTTTTGTTTTCACAATTGGGTTGGTGGATCAACTTGCAGATCCACGCCACCAGGCGCTTTCAGGATGCCCGAAGCGATCAGCTGAAGGCGGGTCGAGCCGAAGCCTGGCAGCTTGACACCAAGGATATTCTCGCAAGGCTAAAAGCTTTCCCAGCGGTCGGCCGCAGCCCCAGCATCGAAGGCCGTGTGATTGTCGAGGCCCAGGAAGTTCAACTGCCCAGTCTGGAGGCACGCCGCCGCGCCATCGAGAGCCGTTTCCCCTACGTGGCGGTGGTACCAGATCCCATCGCCGATGACGACCCCTTACTCTTCGATCAGTCGGCCTATTTGACGCTGCTCAACGAGCCACTCGAGACGCTGGCCCGAGAGCGGAGGCAGGCTTTGTGGATTGTGGGTGCACAGGGTGGATTCATGGCCCTGGGCGTGTTGCTCGGCCTTATCTACATCTACCGAAAACTCAACACCGAAATGGATCTGGTGTTGCGCCAACGCAATTTCATCGCCACGGTCACCCACGAGTTAAAAACACCCATCGCGGCATTGCGGGTTTGGACCGAAACCCTGTTCACTCGTGAGCTTAGTGGCGAGCGCAAAGAGAGAATTCACGACCTTATGGATAAGGATCTGGAGCGGCTCACGGAATTGGTGGGAAACCTGTTGGAAACAGCCCGAGCTGAAACGGGCAATCTGGAATTGCGGCTAGAGCCGATCAACTTGGCGCCTTGGCTGCATTCGGTCTGTGACTCTGTTGAAAATCGCCTAGGACCAGGTGCATTGGGCCTGCGCACCGAACTCGGAACGGAGATCTGGACCATGGCTGACCCTAAAGCCCTCAGCACCGTAGTGGAAAACCTGCTCTCGAACGCACTCAAATATGCCGGAGAGCCCCGCCAAACCACAGTGACATTGGATGGTGATAGAGACGATGCGCTGATCGTGATCTCAGACCGCGGAAATGGAATCGCCTCTAAGGAAATGCCACGGATTTTCCAGCCCTTTTATCGGGTCGGAAACGAGATGACTCGGCAAGTTCCAGGCACCGGCCTTGGCCTTTTCCTTAGCAAGGAGATCGTTCTGCGCCACCATGGAGAGATTCGAGCCGCCAGCCGGGGGACGGGCCTGGGGTCGAGCTTCACGATCCGATTGCCCCGGCTGATGCGCTAAGCCG
>JAYVXV010000173.1:0-5799 GCA_043784905.1 Holophagaceae bacterium
CTTTTTCGGAATGGCGCCCGCCGCGTAGAGCAAGCTCTCCATCAAGGAAGTCTTACCCGAAAGGTAAGGCCCAACGATGGCCGCCACTCTCGGCGCCGAAACGCTTTTGCCTGTCATCTGGAACTCCTTGATGGCTTTGGATGGCACAAGTTTCCCCTAAGGGGGATGGATGGCAATGAAAAATGGATTACCTGATTTCCTGAGGCCCATCGGCCACCCACAATGGCGGCAGGCCGACGCGGACAATTGGGTTCAGTGAGGCGTCTGGGTTCGTTTCGACCCCTGGGCTGAAAATGATTCCTGATTTGCAATAAATTCTGCCAAAAATAGTTGCCCTTATGAAATGGGTGTATGCCGATTTTTTCTTACATGCTCCTATCAAATGGTCTCTCTAACATTCAACATTGATAGTGGTATCAGAGAGTTTAGGATTGATAGACGGGTTTTGTCAGATCGGAAGGTACATGAAGGATGATAGGTAGTCATTGCCTGGTAGGAGAAGGCGACCTATGCTTGTGGTCGCATGCGACGCATTGGATCCACCTCCAGCCTTTTTTTAATTTCGGCCCTTGGGTTGGCTTCGCAACTCATAGCCCAGGGTACTGGCATCATCCACAACTCCCACAATCAGGTTAGTTTTTCAAACATTCAACTCGGGTCTCTAGTCCCGAATACCACGGTGGGAACCCTTTCAATAGATCAAGCTAGTGCTCGCGTCACAACCGGGGGAGTTTTCGCGTCCACCCAGGGTGCGGTGCCAACGGTGGGTACTTTCGTTTTCCGCATGAATGGGACCAACTTTGCCTACGGAGGTCCAGGCAATCCAAATGGAAGGTGGTTGGCCGACTATTGGATGTATCTGGGAGTTACAAATGTCACCACGATTTGGGCGGTAAACAGGGATCCTGGCTATGCCGGTGGTGTGGTCGCCACACCCCCCAATTACACCGCGAACATCACGTTGAACCGGGTGGGTGGTGGGGCGAGCATGATATATGCCCTAGGCCCAATCTTGCCCTGGTACGCGGCCTGGAGGTTTGATGGGCCGACCCCCTCAAATGCGAACCCTAATCAAGCGCCCCCGTTTTTTCTGATCGGCACCCTGAATGTTGGCGCGAACCAATTGGCGGGGGATTACACGGGTACTTTCACGCTGCCGTACAACGATGACCAGGGCGCTAAAACCAGCTCGACGATTTCGGTATCCTGCAAGGTGCTTCAGCCCTTGGTGGTCACTACCGTGCAGCCGCTGGATTTTGGGAGCATGGTGCTGAGCGCGGCGGGCGCCACCACGGTTCAGGTGTCTACCGCAGGGGCCAGGACCCTAGGCGGGGGCCTCACGGCAGTTCTGACACCCGTCCCCACACAGGCCCAGCTCACAGTGACCGGCGGGGCCAACTTGAATACCTTTTTGACGTTGCCTGCCTCCGCAACCATCACGAATGGCACTCGGACTTTGACGGTGAACACCTTCACGTCAGATTGGGTGGGCCTTACGAAAAACCTAGGGGTAGGCGGCACCTCACCCTTGAACATTGGCGCTACGTTGCAGATCCCGGCGGGATTCAACGCCCTTGTAGGTTTTGATGGAACCTACGCGGGAACCTTCAATGTCATCGTCGCGTACAACTGAATCCCACCGTGCAATGGGGATTGTTCACAAGGACCTGCCCCGGGTTCTGGCTCCTTGCGTTGCTTCATGGAACATCCTGCCCAATAGAAAAATGAACAAATATCGATTATTTAATAATATATTTGTTATTTTTCTAAGCATTTTTTTTAATAAAAATAAACTATAATTATAAATTTAGTACCTTGCGCATTGTATGAAGGCGACTAGAATTCTTAGAGGAGTACAACTCCTGGAGGCCCACATGAAGCTGCGCTCGACTCTTTCAATTCTCGGACTATCGGTCCTCTCGCTTCCGGCCTTCGCCCAGGCCAGTGTCACCCAGCCAGTGAACATCGGCGCACGCATCCTAAAGCCCCTGGTCATCACCGGCGGCGGCAACGGTAATGTCGGCGCGGCAGCCTTCTACATGGAGTTCGGTACCATCGCGTTGAATGACGCTGGTGCGGGTGCCACTTCTTCGGCCACGGTGCGCCTTGATCCCGCCAACCCCGCCACCCGTTCGGTGACCGCCGGGACAGCTTTCCTGGTGGCTGGCACCGGTGGTCCTTTGGTTGCCGCCAATCCGCAGGCTTCGGGCTTCCAGGTTACGGGTACGCCTTCCCGTGTGGTCAGCGTCAAGATCGGAGCCATCAGCGCCACTGTGGCGCGGTTGGTTGGCCCTATTACGATGGTTGTGAACAACTTCCAGGCTAAGTGGGACGGTGGAGCCCCGTTCGCCATGACCGTGGCTGGTGTCCCCCAGACCATTATCGCGGGCGGCACGAGCACCATGCTCATCGGTGGTGATCTCGTCATTCCCGCAGGTGTGGCCGGTTCCCCGATTGATGGTGATTACATCGCCTCCAATGGCGGTGGAACTCAGTTGAGCGTGACCGTCGCTTACAACTAGGACATTTCTTTGCCCGTGACTCGGCCCAGGGGCTAGCTCCTGGGCCGTCGTCGCATGAAAGGAGATCTGTGTCGCTCCGTTTTTTTCAAGGAGTAGGCTGGGCCCTGAGTGCGGCAGTAGGTGCGTTTGGCCTCGTGGCTCAATCTCCTGCCCCTCTCCAACAGCCCACCTCCGCTCCCTCTGTCCCCGCTTCGCTCACCCCTGCTCCCGATGCCGCCGGTAGCGGGAACATCGCCATATTCCCTCCCAGGCTGGTTCTGGAA
The DNA here is from genome assembly GCA_043784905.1 of Holophagaceae bacterium. Classification (GTDB taxonomy): domain Bacteria; phylum Acidobacteriota; class Holophagae; order Holophagales; family Holophagaceae; genus JANXPB01. Next base: position 2,786 of record JAYVXV010000173.1, read on the forward strand.
GGCAACAAACGTTCGGGAGAAATTCTGCTGTTGAATACCGGCACAGCGGAAGGCCGCTACCAGCTCAGTTTCATGCACTACCGCATGGACGAGAAGGGAACGCTACTTGACATCACCTCCGAGCCCCGAAAAGCAGGAGAAATCTTCGCCGACGAGCTGGTCCGTTTTAGCCCACGTGAAGTGGTGCTGAAACCCGGAGAGTCCCAGTCCATTAGGTTTCAGGTGCGCAAACCAGCGAATTTGCCTGAAGGCGAATACAGAGCCCATATCCTAGTCAAAGAGGTCTCGGGGTCCACCCAACCAAGCATTGAGTCCCACATCGAAAAAGGGAAGGTCAGCCTGCGTTTGCGCCCGGACTTTGGATTCGCGATGCCCATCATCATTCGGCACGGGAAATTGTCCGGGGTGGCCGGGCTAGATGAGTGGAAGGTTTCCAAGACCCCCGAGGGTGCAGACGCGACGGGGCTCATCACCCTAACGGGGCGGGCGTCCGTTTTCGGTGACCTGGATATTTTCGTAGAAAAAGATGGGAAACGCCGCCCTGTGGGGGCCATTCACGGGGTCGCGGTCTACCCACCCAATGCCAACCGGCCCATGACCCTTCACCTGAATGGCACGCCGGATGAACTGCTCCAAACGCGCCTGGTGGTGCGCTACACCGTCCTGGAAGACGGCAAGGACAAAAGCTCTATCGAAGCGGTGATTGATCCGATCAAAAAAGGATCGCAATGAGGCTGAAGGGAGCGACCCTTCCCAAGGCCACGTGGCGCATTTGCGCCCTAGGCCTGGGTTCGGTCTCTCTTTTTGCAGCGTCAAGCGCTACGGCTAGCCCAGCTATTTCTGGTGCCCCCAGCGCCCCCAGCGCCCCCAGCGCTTCCAGTGCCACTCCTTCCGCCATTCCGGCGAATTCGGCCACCGCCACCACGGCCGCTCCCAGGGCTGCCCCCAATTCATCAAAGATCTCACTCCCATCCAAAACATCAGGAGCCGGGGTGTTTCTTGAGGTGGGGGGTCGGCCGGAGACCGAGGTTCTGTTGTGCCAGGTATACCTTCGTTCCGAGCCAATAGGGGACCCCATTCCTCTTTACCTGGGGGCAAAGGGATATCTGATTCCAATGGGGCAATTGGCGCGCCTGCTGGGCCTGCCCGTGGATGTGGATGTGAACCAGCGCTTGGTTCGCGGCTTTCTCCTCGGGCCCGAGGACACCTTCACGTGGGACCTGCGCACTGGAGAGGTTCGCCGGGCCGGGGTTTTGTTGAAGCCGATCGAAGGCGCCATCGAATTGCTCCCCGACGACATCTATGTAACCGCCGAGCAACTGGCTGCGTGGTGGCCCTTGAAGGTTCGAGTGGACCCCCGGAGCGCGACCATCACGGTGGTTCCGACGGCACTCCTGCCGGTCGAAGCGGCCCGGGATCGCGTTACGCGAAATCGTGGAATGCGCCTAAGGACTGATAAGGGGCCGGATCTTCCCTTGGAAATTCCCCCCTACAGCGCCTTGGACATTGGAGCAGCGGATCTCACACTGAGCGGGGGGCACGCCCAGCGCGGGACAGGGCCGGGCGTACAAGGGGACGTGGCCATCGCCGGCGACATGCTGTGGATGAACGGCTACCTTCGCATGGACCACTACGCTGATCGCTGGGGGCACCTCCACGGTGTCCTGGAGCGTCGAGATCCTGAAGGCGGTCTGTTAGGGCCCCTCAAGGCCCAGCAAGTGGCCATAGGGGAAGTGTACGCGCCGGGCGTTGACCTGGTTTCGGGCGGGCTTTATGGTTACGGCGCCTTTATCACCAACCGGGATCCTCGCGGTTCACTCCGTGACAATGTGCGCTCTTTTGATGGGCTTCTTCCGAGCGGCTGGCAGGTTGAAATCTATGTAAACGGCCAGCTGCGCGGATTCCAAGACGCAGGATCCTCGGGGCGCTTCGAGTTCAAGGATGTCGCACTGAACTACGGCATCAACGAAATCGAATTGGTCTATTACGGGCCTCAAGGTGAAAGGCGACGGGATAAGTCCCGCATCAACACCCAGGAACTTGCCGCGCAGGAAGGTGAATTCAAATATTTGGGGGGTTATAGTCGTCCCGAGAATTACCAGGGGCGAGGCCAGATTGAAGGCATTTACGGGCTGAGCAAGGAATGGAATCTCATCGCCGGGGCCGCGCTGATGCACTTGGGGCCGACAGGCTCAGCCATCTCGCTCCCGAACCAACCGGTTTCCGCCAGATCATTCGGCAGCCTGAGTCTTCAGGGGCAGTGGAAGGGATTGGGCCTGCTGTTCAGTGCCGCCTCGGATGACAAGGGAGGTAAGGCCAGTTCTGCATTCATTCAGACCCAGGTCAAAGGCTGGTCCTTCGGGCTTCGAGAAGCGGTGCTGGACCATTTCACCTCGGAGACTTTTCAGTCCCAGGCGGGCCCACTGAAAGGTCGAACGAACCTGGATGTGGCGGGCCCCTTTCTGCCAAGCCTCCTGAATATGGGCGTCAATCTGAACCTACGCCGGGATCGGCTCGTCGGAGGTGGCGATCTGGATACTGCGCGTCTGGGCTTGAGCACTAGCGCAGCGGGCTGGTACTTTACGAACACCCTTAGTTCATTCAAGGACAGCCGTCAGACCGAGGCCATTCCCATTATGGGATCTCTCGCCTTCACGAGGCCGGTGGGAACCTGGGTCGTGCGGGGCAATGCGGCTTATACGCTGGGAAAGATACGAGAACTCGACTCACTCTCCCTCGGTATGGATACGGGGCAGTTCCATGGTGTCCGCTTCAGTACTGGAGTCAGTCGGTCCGTTCGGACGGGAGAGACGGGAGGCTATGCCTCCGTTCAACGGGTCCAGGGAAAATTTAGTTTTGGTGCCACAGCATCCTACGCCCGCGACCAGGGTTTGACCGTTAGCGCCACCTTCCATGTAGGATTCTCGCGCAACCCCTTGACCCACACCTGGCTGCCCCAAGCCACAACTGCCACCGCACAATCATTGGTCGCGACCCGAGCCTACTTGGATACC
>JAYVXV010000174.1:0-5795 GCA_043784905.1 Holophagaceae bacterium
AAGGCATCAGGCTTCAGGCTTCGTTGTTGATTTTGGATGGGCCATCTTGCACACATGCATGCGATAGCGACCCACGACAACGAGGCCTGATGTCCGAGGTCTGAAGCGGCCTGGAACAATGACAACTGCAAAATCCGGGATCACCCATCGCACAAAGAGCCGCAGCCACTCCGATATTGTTTCGGACCACCACCCATCGCGTCGGACTTCGTCCGGCATAAGGAGCCGTAGCCAAATAACCAGAACTGTACTGGTTATTTGGGAACGGCTCCTAAATCTTCGCGGCGATTTCTCGGTAGTCGGGGTCCAAGGCGTGGACGGCTTGAAATTCAACCTTGGCTTCGTCAGTGCGGCCCATGCTTGTGAACAATTCACCTAGGTCGTAGCGCAACCCGATGCTGTCTTCGGGTGGGAAACCGGGAGCGTGAATGCCCTGAATTAGCCACTCTATGGCACCATCCTGGTTGCCATGCACCTGCTCACAGATGCTGAGCATGGAGCAGCACTCAATGGTGCGTTCGGGATCGTCCATGGCCTTTTTAAATTCTTCGATGGCCGGCTCTAGCAGCATCATTTCCTTGTAGGCGATGCCCAGGTTGTAGTGGGTGTCGTAGTCGTCGCCCTGAACCTGCTTCTCCACGCCTTCGCGGAAGGCCGCAAACAGCTCGTCCACGCTCTGTACCTTTTCCACCACGTTGGTGGCGTCGTGCATTTCTTCGCCTTCACCGGTTTCCAGCAAGGCATCGCCCAGAACGTCAGTGAGATCGAAGAAGGAGTGGCTGAAATCCCCGTCGTCCACGGTTTTCGTATCGTGGCCGATCTTGCGCAGAGCCTCTTCGGCGCGCTCAAGCCGCGATAGTAGTTCGGGGTGACCGGGGTACTGTTTGAGCGCCGCGTCTAGTTCGGCCTTGGCTTCATCGGGACTGCCGTAGTCCATCTGGAAATCAATGTCCGAGAGCAACGAGGTGAGATCCTCGTTCATGACCGGGCCCGCAGCCGGGAAGGCTTCAAACGATGGCGGGGCGGCTTCAAACACTGGCGGGAGCGCTTCAAATTCAGGCAGAACCGCATCCAAGACGGACGGCACCGGCTCCAGGACGATCAGGTTCGGCTCGGTGGGTGGCTCGGCGCCCAAGGACGCAGGTACAGGTGCTTGCACCGGTGAAGGAGGAATGAAATCGAATGGAGAGGAGATGCCTGGGAAGGAGGGGGTTTCACCCAGATCCAGCTCGTGAAGCAGATCTGCCTGCGACATGATTTCCGTAGGCGCTGAGGGAACAGTCAGTGCCTGGAAAGGTTGTCCGGGAACTCCGAGGGCGATGGGATCGGATGGAGGTTGGAAGGCAGGCAAGGGAGGGGCGGAAGCGCTCAAGGGCGAGGATGCCGCCATGGGGAGAGCACTAGGGAGATCCAAGGGGATGAGGGCCTCAGGTGCAGATTCCAAAGCACCTGGAGGCAGCATCCTCGCGAGCGGAACGCCCGCCAGGGATTCACTGGGCGGCGGGCCCATGGGGATGACTTCTGCAGCTGTGGAAGCTGGGGCAAAGGGATCGGGGCGTGGAGCAGGCGCGGCCATTTCCGCCGCAGGGGGGGCCGGAACGTCCATCAAACCGAGGGTGCGACGATGCAGGCGGGTGGAGCCTGGGAACATCAGCTCCGCGCGATCCAACAGCTCGATGGCTTTTCGCCTGAACCCTTTGCCCGCCAGATTCTGGGCGGTGGAGACATAGTGCATTTGCACCCGGCTGAGGATGCCGCTTTGCTTGTGGATCTCGGCAATTTGATCGATGGCTGTATCGTTGGCGGGTTCCAGTTCCAATATTTTTTTGTAGGCGTCGACCGCACGGTCCAAAGACTTTGAACGGGTGTGCGCTTCGGCCTCGCGGATTAACTGATGGATTTGCAGCTGCTTGACCGGGTCCATCTCGGTGGTGTCCCCGGAGCTGGTGGTGGTGCGATCAGGTCCACCGCCATAACTGGTCATGGCCGGAGAGGACGGTGATGAGGTGGGCGCATCGCCGGGATTGAGACCCAGGGCTTTCAGCTGGTCGGACAAATGGCTGGCGAGGTTCTGGTCGCGCTGCTGCAACGCCAGACCGTAGGCATTTTGCAAGGCCGAGCCCTGATCCTTGCGGTTGCCGCTCTGGTGTGCAATTTCAGCCAACTGGATCCAGGCTTCGCTGGTCCATTGGTTGTGCATGGCGTTCTTGAGGGCCTTGGCGGCACTATCACCCATGCCCCGGCGGGCGAATTCCCGACCAATGGGCTTGAACAGGCGTAGGCCTTCTTCGCTGCGATTATTTTTCACCAATTCCCGCAGCGCGCGCTCACAGACAAGCAGCGACTTTTCGGGGAGTTGAGGAATTTGAACCAGGGCTTCCAGGGCACGGTCGGGGTTCTTGCTCTGGACCTCGATCTCAGCCAGCGCCTCCAAAAGCTCACCGCTGCGAGGGTTGGCGGTTAGGCCCTCCCTCAAGTGATTTGCGGCGCCCGCCAAATCTTTCTGAATCACGGCCAGCCGACTCATGGTGAGAAACACCTGGGGTGTGCTCACCATGGACTTGGCGCGCTCTAGGATCTGCGCAGCCTCTGAGTGCATCTGTTCGATGGCAAGGGCCTCGGCCACTTCCAGATAAATGGCCGCAGCGCGGTCCTTCATCCCCTCTTTGTTGTAGAGGTCGGCAAGCTTCACTTTGTTTTTGATGTTCTTTGGATCCAGCTCGACGACCTTGGCGAATTCTTCGAGTGCTCGTTTGATGAGGCCTTTTTTGGTGAAGAATTCTGCTACGGAAAGATGGACCTGAAGCGCGTCCTTGATCATGCCGACTTGCCGGTACATGTCCGCGAGACGACCGCTCATGTCGAGATCATCGGGGGCAAGGCGTGTGGCTTTTTTGAGAACCGCGATGCCCTTTTGCGTGAATCCATCGCGCTCGTAGGCCATGCCCAGGCGCTTGAAGAGATCAATGGCCTCGCCGGTGCGATTGCCCTGTACGCACAAATCGCCGATGCGATTCATCAGCGGAAGATCTTTCGGATTGTCGTCGAGGAGCTTTCGGTACTCCTCGATGGCCTTGTCAATGCGGCCTGCCGCCAAAAATTTGTCGGCGTCCTTGGTGACTTTGGCTCGATCAATGGGCATGGGTGGCCTGGCAGAAGTTGATTCAGTGTAGGAAAGCAGGCGGGATACTACAACAGGCTCTTAGTTCACCTTGAACTCGGTGGAAGGAAATTGCGACCCGTGAAGCTGTGGGGCAGCAAGTTGCTCAACTGATGAAGGGCGCGTTCACGGCGATTGGCCAATAAAATTGGCAGTTCTTCGGCGAATTCCGCGAGCACTTGGCGGCAAGCTCCGCAGGGTGGTGTCAGGGTTTCGGCTTCGGTGACCACCACCAGGGCCTGCATCCCACCCCCCTTCATCCCTGCGGCGACCGCCGCGCAGACCGCCGTGCGCTCGGCGCAGGTGCACATGGGATAGGAGGCATTCTCTACATTGCAGCCGCCCATGATCGCGCCGTCTTCGCACATTACAGCCGCCCCTACCCGAAAGCCGGAGTAGGGCGCATGAGCCCGTTCTCGGACTGCCCAGGCGGCCTCCAGCAGTGGCGTCCATTCGACGGCATCGGCCTGGTTAAAGGGCATGGGTGGCTCCTGGAAACGAGGGAAGAGAAATGGCGCCGCTGAGGTCTCGCTCGGGATCCGTATCTTTGGTTACATTTGCCGCACCCTGGGGCTCGGCCATGGCCAAGGCACGCCAGCAGGCTGTGTGGCCGTGAGCTTCGATTCGGGATTCTCGGGTGATGAGGTCCAGGCTCACCTCTCGTTTTTGCAATCGGGCCTGGAGAATGGCGCCGGAAAATCGCTCCAGTTCCCGTTCAAACGGTCGCCCGGAGGTCCACAAGCGCAGATCCATACGCAGGCGCAGGCCCGTGGGCTGATCGCCTTCAAACGTCCGCACCCAGGGTGTGCCGCGCTGGGCCGTGCGCTTCCAGTGAACGCGACTCGGGGAATCGCCATGTCGCAAGGGCCTCGCGCTCTCAGGGCTACTGTCTCCAGGCACCGGAATGTGGCGATGCAATTCGCCTTTCGGGGTGCGCGGCGGCAGGGTGCTCGATCTGGGATGGGGCAGCACCAGCACCGGATGTTCCAGGTCGAAGTGATAGGCTTTTTCAATGAACCCAAACGGATAGGACGTTCGCAGTTCCAGGCTCTGCACCTTGGTCCAGCCTCGTTTTTCGGCACGGGCGTGAAGGACCAACAAGGCTGCGTTCTCGCTTTCCCTGCCGCCCGCCATGAATCCTGGTTCCACCCGGCCTCCTTCCATTTCGAGATGTACTTCCAAGGCCCGCACTCGGGTTGGAACCCGGTCTTTCAGCCTCACGCGGATGCCACCCCTCACCCGCGCAAAGAGATTGCCTTCGTCCAGGGATTCCAGATTCACGCCTTTCAAAGCCGCACGGCTCACCCATCCCGACACAAGAAAGAGTCCGAGCATCAGCGAGAAAATCATGTAGAGCAGGTTATTGCCCGTATTCACCGCAAACGCGCCGATGAAAAAAAGCGCCACCAGGTATTGAATACCTAAGCGGGTGATGTTCAGTCGGAGGCGGCGGTCTTTCCAGAGTTGCATAGGGATCAGAGGCTGTGAGATCACGAGGTGAAGATGGACGAGGGCCTACAGCCTACAGCCACCGGCCTTCCACCTGTTAATCTGTTCCTTCCTCCTCAAGTTAATTTTATTTCCAGGATTGAATGTATGAATCTGTTTCGAACGAAATCCATTGAACAAATCCGGGCTAATGCTGAAGAACCCGAGCATGGCGGCCTGAAACGCACGCTGACCGCATGGGATCTGGCGCTCTTGGGGGTCGGAGCCATTATTGGCGCTGGTATTCTTTCGGCCCTCGGCACCGGCCTCGCGGGTGGATTCGATTCCACCTATGGGGTTACGCGCCCCGCCGCGGGTCCGGCCCTACTCTTGAGTTTCCTACTGGTGGCGGTGGCCTGCGGATTCACGGCCCTTTGCTATGCGGAATTCGCGAGCATGATTCCCGCATCCGGTAGCGCTTATACGTACACCTACGCGACGATGGGCGAATTGATGGCCTGGATCATCGGCTGGGACTTGTTGCTGGAATACGCGGTGTCCAACGTGGCGGTGGCTATCAGTTGGGGCAGCTACATGGACAACCTGCTTCAGGGCCTCGGGATCCATATACCGAGGTGGCTCAGCATGGATCCAAGAACCATGTTGTTCCCCACCGAAAGCTTTGCCGCGGCTCACCAGGGCGCTTTGCACTTTTCTGAAAAGCTCGCCTATTTGGCCCAGGCCAAAACCGGCGCCATCGACGGCGCCGCCACCTTCATCAACTGGGACATCCTCAAGACGGCGCCCATGCTGGGGAAATTCCCCGTGGGCGTGAACGTCCTGGCCATGTTCATCACCTTCGTCATCACTGCGCTTTGCGTGTGGGGCGTGAAAGAATCCGTGAAGGCCAACAACATCATGGTCTCGCTGAAAGTTCTGCTGTTACTGGTGGTCATCGCCATCGGCGCCTTCTACGTGAAGCCCGCGAACTACCACCCCTTCATGCCCAATGGCTGGCGCGGCGTGCAGGCGGGCGCGGCCATCATCTTCTTCGCCTTCATCGGCTTCGATGCGGTGAGCACCACCGCGGAAGAGTGCAAAGATCCGGGCCGGGATATGCCCCGAGGCATCATCGGAAGCCTCATTATCTGCACGATCATTTATTTGGGTGTGTGCGCCGTGATCGCAGGGATCCTCCCTTATCATG
>JAYVXV010000175.1:0-5782 GCA_043784905.1 Holophagaceae bacterium
CGGAACGTTTGCACATGAGTTAGGGCATTGCATGGGGCTAATGCACGCGCCATGCGGGACTCCCCTTCCTGCCAGTATCGATCCCAATTACCCCTACCAGAGTGCAATGATTGGCGTGCCTGGAACAGACCCGTCTTCGGGAACCCTGTATGCTCCCTTCCTGACCGACTTGATGGCGTATTGCGGATACAACTGGATCAGCGATTACCACTACTTCAAGCTGCTACTCCGCCGAGAGCAATTCCCCAATGGCTCGGCCCAGCCCATTTCCACGGATTCAACCGGTGCAAAGGAACCCCTGTTTCTTGTTTGGGGCCGGAGACAGTGGGGGCAAATGATCATAGAGCCCGTGTTTGAAATCCAAGCAGTCTCGAACGCTCCTGAGGAGGGTGATCATCACCTCCAAATCACAAACATTTTGGGTGAATTCATCACCGTACCGTTCTCCCTGGCGAAGGTTGAAGACATTGATGATCCCTCAGCTGCAATCTTCGCCTTCACCGTACCGACCAGTCGCTTGCGTGGTCTTACTCTCCAGAGTCTAGACATCACAAAGAATGGAGAGAGCTTAGCCAGGGTTGACCTTTCCCACCTGCCCACCAGGGCTCAGAACCAAGCCCCGCTCGAATTGTTGGAATGGGGTGCAGACAAGGTTTATCTCTCATGGGATAGCAGCGCCTATCCAGTGGTCATGGTGCGCGACTCAAAGACAGGAGAGATCCTTTCCTTTGCCAGGGGTGGATCCATTCTCTTGCCAACCATGGCCGAGGAATTTGAGTTAGTGCTTTCATCTGGTTTGAACTCAGAAATGCGGCACATTCATCTGCCCTTGAAAATGCGTTCCGCCCCACCAAATCCCTGATCGGATTCCCGCAGAGAAGGCCCACTCAAACCAGGGAGACAAGCACGGAAATGCTATATGTCCCTCACCCGCAATCAACGAAAAAAGCTCTACCCAGGCGCGCACGTTCCATATTAGGTGTTGAAACATCTAAAAATGAAACGATGATGGAATGGATCCCGTCAAATTGGAATTACCCCAAGAGAAAAAAATAGGCGCATCAAGGTAAAGAATCCTGTTCCACCCCCTCCGGCTTCTTGTGGGAAAGGTATTCCCCCCGGATGGATAGGGGTTGGATGCCTTCCCCCCAATGGATGAAGCCGCGAAATGGCTCCGCCCCGTTGCACCACCGTTGCACCAAGAGAAAAGGCCCGCTGGGTGGCGGGCCTAAGTGTTGTATTTTCTGGAGCCGGCGATAGGAATTGAACCTACGACCTGCTGATTACGAATCAGCTGCTCTACCCCTGAGCTACGCCGGCCGAATTTTTAAGTGTGCCTTGGAATGGGCGCGGGATCAAGGCTTGAGGCTGATCTTCATCCCTAAGCCGTTGCCAAATCACAACTCGATCATTAAAGATCGCGGACCGGCATAAGGGGTCGTAACGAAATAACCAGAAAAGTATTGGTTATTTCATAACGATCCCTAAGCTCGTGACGGCGAAAGCCCACTCATCAGCGGCTTCGTCAATGAGCTTCGCGGTGGGCTTGCCGGCACCGTGACCAGCGTTGGTTTCGATGCGAATCAGAGTCGGCGCGTTGCCCGCGTTGTCTGCCTGAAGCTGGGCGGCAAACTTGAAGCTATGGGCTGGCACCACGCGATCATCGTGATCGCCGGTGAACACCAGTGTTGGTGGATATTTCACGCCGGGTTTCAAATTCTGGAGCGGGCTGTACTTGATGAGGGTGTCGAATCCATCCTTGGTTTCGCTGCTGCCGTAATCGCTCTTCCATGCCCAACCAATGGTGAATTTGTGGAAGCGCAGCATATCCATAACTCCGACGTGCGCCAAGCAGGCCCCAAAAAGATCGGGACGTTGAACCATGCACGCGCCCACGAGAAGCCCACCATTGCTACCTCCCCGGATGGCTAGCTTAGATGAGGAGGTGTACTTGTGTTGGATGAGCCACTCGGCTGCGAAGATGAAATCGTCAAAAACGTTTTGTTTCTTTTGCAAGCGGCCCGCGTCGTGCCAATCGGAGCCATATTCACCACCGCCACGAAGGTTGGCCAGCGCGTAAACGCCCCCCATTTCTAACCACGTGAGCGTCTGCACACTAAAACTCGGCGTGAGCGAAATATCAAAACCACCATAACCATAAAGCAACGTAGGATTCTGACCGTTGAGCTTCAAGCCCTTTTTGTGGACCAGGAACATAGGAATTTTTGTACCGTCTTTCGACGCATAGAAAACCTGGTCCGTTTCGAATGCTTCAGGCTTGAAATCCACCTTGGGTCGCTTGAAAACCGAAGACTTTCCGGTGGTGAAATCGAAGCGATACACAGTGCTTGGATAAGTGAAGGACGTGAAAGCGTAGAAGCCCTCCTTATCGTCGCGCCGGCCACTGAGATTGCCCACGGTGCCCAAGGACGGCAGCGCGATGTCCCGCTGTTTCTTGCCATCGAGACCGACAATCTCCACCTTTTCGTGGGCGTCATGCATCCAGACCACGACGAAACGGTTGTCAATGAGATCCACCGCCTGCAGCACATCTTTAGAGTGAGGAATGATCGTCTTCCAATCCTGGCTCTCTGGGCTGCCTCGACGGATGGCCACGAGCTTATTCCTCGGAGCATCCTTGTCGGTGCTGACGTAGAAGAGGTCTCCGTCATTACCAATAACCGTATAGTCCGCATCGAAATGGTCCAGAAAGGGTTCGATGGCGGAACTAGGCTTGGAAAGGTCTTTCAGGAAAACCCGGTTTTTGTTTTCAGTGCCCTCGCTCTGCCGGATGAAAAGCCAACGACCATCTTCGCTGACCTGCGCGTGAAGCCCCCAGTCCGGGTGGTCCGAACGTTCGTAGACGAGCTCGTCTTGCGCTTGCATGGCTCCAATTTTGTGGAAATAAACTTTCTGATCCTTGTTCACACCCTTGAGCGCGTCGCCTTGTTTAGGTACAGCATAGGCGCTGTAGTAGAACCCCGAGCCATCCTTGGCCCAGGTCGCGTCGCTGAACTTGGACCATTTAATTTCGTCGCTCAAATCCTTGCCCGATACGACATCGCGCACCTTCCAAGTGATCCAATCGCTGCCGCCGACGGAAATACCGTAGGCCAGCCGCTTGCCGTCCTCACTGACCGAAATACTGTTGAGAGCGATGGTGCCGTCCTTGCTCAAGGTGTTCGGGTCGAGTAGGACACTGCCACTGTTTTTTAGGTCCTTGGTGACAAAAAGCACCGCCTGATTCTGCAGGCCATCGTTGCGATTGTAGAAGTAATGGTCGCCGCGCTTGAAGGGCACGCCAAACCGTTCATAGTTCCAGAGTTTTGTCAGACGATCCTTGATGCCGGCACGTTCGGGAATGGCATCGAGATACCCCTTCGTGACCTGGTTTTGAGCCGCGACCCAGGCCTTCGTTTCTGGCGCGTTGTCGTCCTCGAGCCAGCGGTAGGGATCGGCAACCTTGGTCCCGAAATAATCATCCACGACCGAGTCCTTGCGTGTTTCGGGATAGCTCAGCGGCGTCCGGGCCGTCTGGGCCGTCTGGGCCATCAATGTCGTGGCGGCAAGTAGGGCCATCAAGGGAATCCTCAAGCGAACCTCCGGGTACATACTTGCTACCACCATCGCATAATGAGGTCATTCCGGGTGCATGAAAGGGCGGTCGGTGATAGGCTCCCCAAAACAGTTCGGAGGCAACGTTGGCCGCATCCAGCAAGAAGATCTTTGTTCTCGATACCAACGTTCTGCTCCACGACCCCAAGGCCATCTTCCATTTTCAAGAACACGACGTGGTGATCCCCATTGTCGTGATCGAGGAAGTGGATCATTTCAAGAAGGACCAGACCGAGATCGGCCGCAATGCGCGCACGGTCTCTCGCCACCTGGACCGCCTTCGAGAAAAAGGCAGCCTCAACCTGGGCGTTCAGATGGAGGGCGGCGGCAGTCTTCGGGTGGACGTGGCGATGCACAGCCTTGATTTGGGTATCCCCAGCCTGGATAAGCATCATGCGGATAACCAGATTCTCGCGTGCGCACACGCCCTTTTGAAACAGCGCAAAGAAAAAGTCGTCCTGGTCACCAAGGACACGAACCTGCGCATCAAGGCTGATGCAGCGGGGCTTCAGGCCGAGGACTACACCACCGACATGGTGGAGATGGAAGAGCTCTATTCGGGCACCTCCACCATGGAAGTGGACGGCGCGCAGATAGACCAGCTTTTTGAGAAAGGCCTGGTGCCCGTATCCGAAAACAATCTCTTTCCCAACCAGTTCATCACCCTTCAGGACCGCGCCAATCCAAGCCATACGGCGTTGGGTCGCTTTTACGGAACCGATGGGCTTATTCACCCCCTGAAGCGCCTGGAGCAAGGGCCTTGGGGCATCAAGCCGCGTAATCGCGAACAGCAATTCGCCATCGAGTTATTGCTGGATGAGACCATTCAAGTCGTGACGTTGCTCGGAAAAGCCGGCACCGGAAAAACGCTATTGGCCATCGCAGCAGGCCTCGTGCAAGTGGTGGACGATGAGCGCTACCACAAGCTCTTGGTGAGCCGCCCCGTGATGCCCATGGGCAAGGATCTTGGGTACCTTCCGGGCGATGTGAATGAAAAACTGCGGCCCTATATGCAGCCCATCTACGACAACCTGGATTTCATCGTGGCCGCCAACATGGAAATGCGACGCCGCTCCACGCTTACGGCGGGGCAGCTCGAAGAAGGCGGATACCTGAGCATTGAACCCCTGACCTATATTCGTGGCCGCTCCATTCCCGAGCAGTACATGATCGTGGACGAGGCTCAAAACCTCACGCCCCATGAAGTGAAAACGATCCTCACCCGTGCGGGTGAGGGCACCAAAGTCGTCTTCACCGGCGACCCGCAACAGATTGACAATCCCTACGTGGATGCCAGCACCAATGGCCTTAGCTTTCTCGCCGAGCATTTCAAGCACCAGGACATCAGCGGGCACGTCACGCTTTCAAAGGGTGAACGATCCAAACTCGCAGAACTGGCCAGCAACCTGCTCTGATGCAATCAGCGGACGAACAGGTTCTCGATACACTGCGGGGGAAACCGCCGCAGACGTTCAAACAACTCAGATGGAAACTCGCCCTCGCCGCTGCGGGGCTAGTGATGCTTCTTTTTATTTTTCTGGCGCTGTTTGGCCTTTTTGAATTGCAGCGAAGTTCTGCGGCTGATGTGGAGAACAAGGAATGGCGCCAGCTTCAACAGGTGGTCGAACAGCTTCAAAACGAAGCAGGCGCCCATGAGCTGTATCTCCAACTCGGGCCACGCATTCAAGCCTGCCCCACCGAAGATGATTTTCGCCGAGCGCTCGACCGAGACCGTTTCCGGTTGGAGAGCCTGCCCTCCCATGTGCCCCGGATGCTGTGGGGGCGTGCTTCTTGCACCGTCCAGGACCATGGGAAGGCGCGCATGGTCTGGATCACTTACCGCAACACCAAAGGCTTACGCATTTCAGGTCGCTGGGAAAACGGGTCCCTTCAGTCGCTTTCAGTAAACTGATTGAATCGGAGATCACCATGACAGATTCCAGCTGGGACAACGGTGGGCAGCCCACACAACGCAAACAAGGAATGTCCATTTGGGCCAAGCTGGCCATGGGCTGTGGCGTTGTGTTCCTGCTGGGCCTGGGAACCTGCGTGGCCTTGGGCGCCACCTGCGCCCACAAAATGAACCAGGCCATGGACGGGCCGGAATGGGGTCAGCTCCGCAATGCGGTGGAACAACTTCAGACCGATGCGGGGGCCAAGACTCTTT
>JAYVXV010000176.1:0-5767 GCA_043784905.1 Holophagaceae bacterium
TGGCCCAGACCGCCTAGAAAAGTGGTGGTACAAGAGAAAGTGGAAGTTGGATCGAACATGATGTTTCCTTGCAAGCTAACTCCGTTGCCCCGTCCCCCCACCCATCAACCCATCCAACAAAAACGCGGGGGCGATGAAGAGGGAGACTAGGTTGGACATGAGGCTGGGGCGGTTCTTTTCCCACACGCCGTGGCCGAAGAATTGGGCGATCCAGGAGAGCGCGAAAATGGCGATGTGGCCGTAGGGTGGCACGTAGCGTGCGCCGATCACCATCGCCGCCGCGAAAGGCAGGGCCAGCAACGCCAGGCGCAGGTCGTGGCGGGCGAAGAAAGCCAGCAGCAGCACCATGCCCAGATCGCCGAGACCAACCGCGTAATTCATCAGCGTCAGGTGCAGGGGAATCCAGTTCAGCAGGCCCAGGCCCGAAAATATGATGAGCGGAATGCACACCACATGGATGGCGTGGTTCACGGCGTTGCGATGATCGCGCCCATAGCTGGCGATCCAAGATTCAAGCCGCGCCGTCCGCTGCATCGCTCTCTCCGAAGATGCTTAAAGCGTGGACCCCCAACGGCTGCGACACAAGCGGCGGGCCATGAATTTCTATCGCCGCGGATTTTTTCAGGCGTGGCCTTTGAGCGCGGCCAGGATGAAGGGGGTAAAAGGGATTAGAAATCCTGTCCATCAAAGCAGCGAGTTCGCAATCCAGGTTAGAGGCCGAAAGCTGGATCCGTGATCAGCGGGAAGCCCTCTGCCTGCGCGGCCTTTGCGAGTTTCCGGTCAAATACCGCGAAGGTCAGCGAAGACCGCTTGGCTCCCACTCGGAGCGCGGAGGCCAGGTGGATGGAATCGGCCCCGCGAAGACCCAAAGCTCGGTGGGTTCTGACAAGAATTCCAGACACGTTGCAAATGTCCTGATCCAGATCAATTTTCGAGTAGTCTTCCTCCCACGCCTGCAAGAAGAATCCGTTGATTTTGGTGAGCTGGTTTGCGGAATACTTCTTCCCGGCGAAGGCGGCCAGGGTTTCCGGGAAGGCCAGGATGGATGTGAACTGGACGGCGGGGGCCAATGCCATCAACTCCCGCCCAAGGAACGCATGGAGCGGCTCGCGGCTGTCGAAGAGTTTGACGATGGCCGAGCTGTCCAAATAGACATTCACCGTCGGCTTTCGGAGACGAGGTCAGACAGACTCTTTCCGCTCTGAGCGCCTGGCCCCCTGATGGATTTCGGAAGCACGAAAGGACGGGTGGGCGCGAATCGAACACCTGGGATTTGTCCTGGGGCCCCGAGCAGCGTTTCGACGGGCATCACCAGGAAAGGCGTGGAGGCGGTCACCAGCAGAGGTTCCTGCAAAGCTAGGGTCCCAAGACTGAAGAATTGTTTCCTTGCTTCGGTTGGCTGAATGGAGCGCATCCGTACACCTCACGTACCATAAATGTACATGCAGAAATGATTCATGCAAGGGTGGGGAAAGTCTCAAGTCTCAAGGCCATCCGGCGGCGCCTCCGGCGCACTCATTTCAACGCGGCCTTTGGCCGCATCCGAATTGAACCTCATGACTCATACCTCGTAGCTCAGCATTCACGGCATTTCCACGAACATCAGCGGCGGCAGTTCGGCGCTTTGGAGTTGCCATTGATCGTTGCCCACTCGGAATCGCACGGGCAGCACGAGCCCCGGCGTGTAGCACCAGTAGACGGCTTCGTTGCTTTGAATCAGGCGCGTGCCGCGATGTTTGGAGACCTTCCAACGTTTGGTGGCCTGCTCTTTTAGGTTGGTCGAATCGGGCGCGATCATTTTTTCCGGGCCCGAGTGAGCCAGGATGAATTCGCGGAAAACCGCAGCTTCGTTTTTCTCCGCGCGAAGCGTGATGAAGGCTGGATGATTGGCATCCAAAACTTCGAGATCAATGTGCTTGGCCCCGGCGGTGAATCGCAGCTTGCCTCGAGGTTGCTGAGCTTGAAGGGACTGAAGGCTGAAGACGACGGCCGCCGCGAGCAGCGCCCGCATCAGGCCTCGCCGCCTTCCCAATCTACCTTCAGGTTTTGCTCGATAAAGTAGGCTTCCACCGCCGCCATGTTTTTCAGGGGGCCATGAAAAAGTTTGGTGTTCTCCATGCCCGCATCTAGGGCCTTCACCACCAACAGGCCCACGCCTGGCGTGTCATGGACCATCACGAACCAGTTTTTATAATCGCCCTCGGTGACGCGGCCTAGCTTTGCAATCGGAATCACTCGTGCTCCTACATATTCAACGCACGGCCATACACGGCGCGGGCGGCTTCGGGAAAAACTTCGTTCAAGGTCGGATGCGGATACATGGTGTTGATAAGTTCATCCACGGTGTATTCGCCGCCAATGAGCGCGAGGCTGGACGCCACCAATTCCGTGGCCTTAGGGCCGATGATGTGGATGCCCAGAATCTCGCCGTATTTTTTGTCCGCGACGATCTTGATGAAACCATGGGGCTCGCCCACGATGTTGGCTTTCGCCATGGGCATGAAAGGAAACTGGCCGACCTGCACGTCGTGGCCCTTTTCCTTGGCCTTGCGTTCGGTTAGGCCGACGCTGCCGATTTCAGGGTCGCAATAGGTGCAGCCCGGCACGCGGTCGTAATTGATAGGATGGGGATGCACATCCACGCCCAGTTGTTTTGCGGCGTGCTCGGCGGCCACCACACCCTCGTCGCTCGCCACGTGAGCCAGCCAGGGCGTTTTTACGATATCGCCGATGGCGTAGAGGCCCGGTTCCGTGCTCTGCATGAAAGCGTCAATGTCCACATAGCCGCGATCTTGGGTGGCCTTGGTGTTCTCCAATCCGATATTCAGCGTCACAGGCGCGCGGCCCACGGCGATGAGCACGTGGCTGGCTTCTACCACGCCGGGTTTCTCGCCTTCGAGATGGCAAATGATCTTGTCGGCTAAGCGTTCGATCTTGGCGATTTTGGTCTTCACGCGCACATCCATTTTGTAGGTTTTGGCGAAAATCTTGGCCAGTTCCTCCCCGATGGCGGTGTCCTCCACGGGCACGAGCTGATCCATCAATTCCACCAGGGTGACCTTGCTCCCCAGTCGCACGAATGTAGACGCGAACTCGACGCCGATGGCGCCGCCCCCCAGCACCACCAAATGGCTCGGAAGCTCCGTGATGTCCAAGATGTGATCACTGTTCAATACGCGCTGTCCGTCGGTTTCAAGGCCCGCCAATTCGCGGGGCACCGACCCCGTGGCTAGGATGATTTTTTTTGCGGTGTGGACCTCTTGCACCACCACCACGCGGCCACCACCGAGCAATTTCCCCGTGCCTTTCAGCACCGTGATTTTGTTCTTTTTCATCAAGTATTCGATGCCCTTGCCATTCTTTAGGACGATGCGGTTCTTGCGGGTGACGATGGCCTGCAGATCCGCGCGCATCTTCGTCACGTCCACATCCGCGATGCCGAATTCTTTGAGACTTTCCATCTGCTCGTAGCGATGGGCGGTTTCCAACCAGGTCTTGGCGGGGATGCAACCACGCCTTAAACAAGTGCCGCCGAGACCCGCCGGATCTTTTTCCACAATCGCCGTGTTCAATCCCAACTGGGCGGCGCGGACCGCCGCGATATAACCGCCGGGCCCCGAACCAATGACGATGAGATCAAACGCAGCCATGACCGCTCCATAGACCAAAGCCTGAGTATCCCACGGGCTATAAACGGGTAAAGAGCTAAGCGAACACCAGCGCGCTTCGAACTTCCATGCGGGCTGCGGTCCATTCTTCCCAGGCGGCCTTTAACTCTCGGCGGTGCTGGGCCATGGCGGCTTTCCACTCGGCCTTGGCCTGACGCCACTGCTCGGCTTTGGCGTGGCCTTTGGCCTTCCATTCGGTCTTGATGGCTTCCCAGGCTTCTCGTTTTTCTTGGAGCGATGCAAGGGCCGAATCCACGCGCAGGCGAGCTGCCGCAAGTCGGTCTTGCAACGGCGTAGCGACTGCGGGGCTCGCGGTGGCCAAGCGCTCGCGCAACTGCTTTTCTTCCATCTGCAAGCGAGCCCTCCGCATGGCCGCACTATTGACGCGGCGCAGCTTCGTTACTAGGCCCATCCAGGCCAGCCCGTTCAACATCCATTTCGTGGAATCCCACTGATACCATTTCACGCCGTTGCGGTAGTCCCACTGCCACATGTGATGGAAGTTGTGATAGCCCTCGCCGTAGGTGAGGGGCGCCAGTATCCAGTTATCACGGGCGGAATTGGCGTCGGTGTAGGGCCGACTGCCGAACATGTGCGCGGCGGAATTGATAAGAAAGGTGGTGTGGTGCGTCAACACGATGCGCAGCGCCAAGCCCATGACGAGGTAGCCCCAGAAGTGCCCGGTCACCAGTCCGATGTAGAGCGGAATGCAGGCCACCACCGCGCCAATGAGAAAATGATGGCGATGCTGCCACATGACAAGCGGGTCCTTGCGGAGATCGGCCACGCCAACAATCTCAAGGTCATTCTGTTCCATCACCCAAATCCAATGGGCATGCCAGAAGCCCTTTTTGATGGTGTAAGGATCCTTTTCGGTATCCACATGCTGATGGTGCGCGCGGTGATCCGAGGCCCATTTCAACGCGGAGTTCTCAAAGCTGGCGGCGCCGAAACAGAGGAGCAGGAAACGCACGACCCACGATGCTTGAAAGGCGCGGTGTGAGAAAAGTCGGTGGTAGCCCGCACTGATGGCCGTACCGATAGCGAAGACCATGGCGGCGCAAATGAAGACCTCGCTCCACAGCAACCCTTGAATCGCAAGTTTCAACGGCACCAGCACGGCCGCCAGTATCAGCGTGCCCGTCAAGAAAGAGACGTTGAGAACATTCCATTGGCGGTGCTCGGGCATGGGTGAACTCCGAAAGCCCAAGGCATTCACTTGGACAGCCTTCAGCATAGCCCCATGAGGCAAGGACTGCCCTCTTCACATCCCTTAACAACCGACGCTCCGCCTATATTGCTATGCTCCCATTTCTATAAAACCAGCTCCAAGGAGGTTCCGATGCGGACCCTGCGCGCTCTATTTTCTTATCTGATGCTCGGATTGGCGCTGGCTTGTTCCGGTGGCGGCGGTGGCGGTTCCACCATGCCCGCCCCGGCCATCACGGTCACGGTGACGCCCGTCACGTTCAGCCTCGCGCCCAACGGAACTCAAATATTTACGGCCTCCGTCGCCAATTCCGCCAATCAGACCGTGACGTGGATGGTGGATGGAACCGCTAGTGGCTCCATCACGCAGGCGGGGCTCTACACCGCACCTTCGGCCCCCGGCGGACCTTTCATCGTGCGCGCCACGTCCCAGGCCGATGCCACCAAGAGCGGCACGGCCGTCATCACCGTGACCGCGCCGCCGGTGGTTTCCATCACCATCAATCCGTCCGCGCCAACCCTCGCGGCCAGCGGCTCCGTTCAACTCAGCGCCAGCATCACGGGCAGCAGCAACCCGAACGCAACTTGGACGGTGATCCCCGGCAGCGCCACGGGCACCATCCCCGCTGGACCTTCCGCCCTCGCCACCTTCACCGCAGGCCCGACGCCGGGCACCTGCCAAGTGAGGGCCGTGAGCGTGGATGGAAATGTCACTGCCACTGCGACCGTGACCGTCACCACCTCGACGGGCCTGACGATCTCGCCACCTGTACTCTCCATCGCTCCCGGAACCACTCAAACCTTTGGCGCGTTTTTGAATGGCCTTCCCACCAGCGCCGTGAATTGGACGCTCCAAGAAGGCGCCGTTGCGGGCGCCATCAGCGCCGCAG
>JAYVXV010000177.1:0-5762 GCA_043784905.1 Holophagaceae bacterium
GAACTCAGCCCCGGTGACGTGCTCGCCAAGACGCCCCGTCAGCAGGCCAAGACCTCTGATATCACCGGCGGTTTGCCGCGTGTGACCGAACTCTTTGAAGGTCGCAAGCCCAAGGATCCGGCCATCATTTCCGAAGTCACCGGCATCGTGACTTACGGCAACCGTGTCCGTGGAAACCAGAAAGTGCTGGTTGAAAGTGAGACTGGCGAGAAGGGTGAGTACCTCATCCCCCGTGGCAAACACATCCAGGTTCAGGATGGGGACGAGATTCGCTCCGGCGAGAAACTCACCGAAGGTGCCGTCTCGCCCCACGACCTGCTTAAGGTTCAGGGCGACAAGGCGCTTCAAGCCTTCCTGGTTAACGAAGTGCAAGAGGTCTACCGTGCCCAGGGCGTGACCATCAACGACAAGCACATCGAAGTCATCATTCGGCAGATGATGCGCTGGGTCCTGATCACCGATGTGGGCGACACTCCGCTCATCGTCGAAGAGAAGGTAGACAAGAACCGCTTCAAGGACATCAACGAGCAGGCCATCAGAGATGGCGGCAAACCTGCCACCTGTGAGCCCCTGTTGCTCGGTATCACTAAGGCCGCGCTCACGTCCGAGAGCTTTATCTCCGCCGCATCGTTTCAGGAAACCACCCGCGTCCTTACAGAAGCGGCGTTGGAAGGTCGCGTAGATTATCTGCGCGGGCTGAAAGAAAACGTCATCCTGGGTCGCCTGATCCCCGCCGGAACGGGCATGCCCGTTTACCGCAACCTCGATATTGAGGAAGGTCAGTACCCCGAGATCACCTACACCGAAAATATGCTGGGCGATGAGTTCGACGACGAGTACAGCCGCATGGCCGCCCACGTTGAAGAGCTACAAGGCCTCACCGAGTTTGATGGCGAGGATTGATCCGCACCATTCATAAAAAAGAGCCGCGCGAGCGGCTCTTTTTTTATGGGTTTTGATGCAGCTTCATCTGCGGTTGGATTTCAGCCATCGAAGTGACCCGGAGATGATGGCCAAGGTCCGGCATTCAGGTGTGTGTCAGTCTCATCCACCAATCACCAATGGCGTAGACTGCATAAAAACCATTTTGGAATTCGGAGGTTCTGCCATGTCACCTGCCGCTCCCATGCCGATCAATATCGGCAACACCGCGTTCATGCTGCTCTGTGCGAGCCTGGTGATGCTCATGACCCCGGGCCTGGCCTTTTTCTACGGTGGCCTGGTGGGCCGGAAGAACGTTCTCACCATCATGACCCAGAGCTTCGTGAGCCTGGGCTGGACCACGGTCCTATGGTTCGCCTTCGGCTATTCCATGTGCTTCGGCCCCACCTGGCACGGCATCGTGGGGAACCCGGCGCACTACGCCTTCCTTAGGGGCATCACCCTCAGCACCATGTTCACAGGCAACGACGCGGGCATTCCCCTCATCGTGCATGTGGCCTACCAGATGATGTTCGCCATTATCACGCCAGCCCTCATCACCGGCGCCTTCGCCAACCGTGTGACCTTCAAGGCCTATTTCCTGTTCCTCACGGGCTGGCTGATCTTCGTCTACTTCCCCTTCGTCCACATGGTCTGGAGCCCCGAGGGCATCCTGGCCAAATGGGGCGTGCTGGACTTCGCCGGGGGCATCGTGGTGCATAACACCGCCGGTCTTGCCGCCCTGGCCTCCATCCTCTATGTGGGTCGCCGCAAGGTGGTGGAGAACCTGCCCCACAATGTGCCGCTCATCGCCCTGGGAACTGGGCTGCTCTGGTTTGGGTGGTACGGTTTCAACGCCGGGTCCGAGCTGCGGGTGGACGCCATCACCGCTTCGGCTTTCCTCAACACCGACGTGGCCGCCTCCTTCGCCGCCATGACCTGGCTGCTGGTGGAATGGATGAACGGCCGCCAGCCCAAATTCGTGGGCCTGCTCACGGGCGCCGTGGCCGGCCTGGCGACCATCACCCCCGCCGCGGGCTACGTCTCTCTCGGCACCGCCGCCCTCATCGGCATTCTTTCCGGCGTGATCTGCTACTACGCCGTGGCCCTCAAGAACAAGCTGAAGT
This sequence comes from Holophagaceae bacterium, assembly GCA_043784905.1. Classification (GTDB taxonomy): domain Bacteria; phylum Acidobacteriota; class Holophagae; order Holophagales; family Holophagaceae; genus JANXPB01. Next base: position 2,049 of record JAYVXV010000177.1, read on the forward strand.
GGGATGATGCCCTGGACGTCTGGGGCGTGCACGGCGTGGGTGGTTTCATCGGCGTGATCTTCCTGGGAATCTTCGCCTCCAAGGCCTGGAATCCAGCGGGCGCCGACGGCCTCCTGCTGGGCGGTGTGGGCTTTTTCGGCAAGCAGTGCGCCGCCGTGGCCATCTCCTCGGTGTGGGCCTTCGGCTTCACCTACGGCATGCTCTGGCTCATTGATCGCATCACCCCTGTGCGGGTGGATATTGTGGCGGAAGAAAAGGGGCTGGATGCTGAACTCCACGGCGAAGAAGCCTATCCTCAAGGCATGTAGACCCGCTGCCTCAGGCCTGCTCCGATGGAGAATCCGAGACCTGGGGCGGAACGGCCTTCGTTTCCAGGACAGAATTTTTGAGATAGGAGATCGGGGCCATGCACCGATGCTTTGCCACCGCAGCGCTGGGATTGATCTTGACCGGAACTGGAATCGCTCAGACTACGATCACCTGGGCGACTGGCCACAAGGAAGAAGAGCACGCCCTACCGAAGTCTGACCCTGCGTTCACGGTGAATGTCGGCATCGCAAGCCAGTACGTGTTCCGAGGCCTCACGCAGACCAACGGCAAGCCTGCCGTGCAAGGCGGATTTGATTACGCCCACGCCAGCGGATTCTATCTGGGGACCTGGCTGTCGAACTCCTCCTGGTTCACGGATCAGAATGCGGGCACCGCCTCCGCTCCGGTGCCCCTGTCGTCCCCCGGCCGCGCGGGCGTGCCTTACGTTCCCAACCGGAGCAACCGCGCGAACCTGGAATGGGATTTCTACGGCGGCTACAAGAATACTTTCGCAACGGACTGGAACTACGATGTGGGGCTCTTCGAGTTCTACTACCCAGGGGTCTACGACAACCTGGGCGCCTACCGCCAGCCCAACACCACGGAGGTCTACGGGCAGCTCGGTTATCGGTGGCTGTCCTTCAAATACTCGAAGGCCATCAGTACCCACTTTTTTGGGGTCAATGAGTCGAAGGGTACGAGCTATGCCGATCTGTCCGCAGTGTTCCCCATCCAGGACACCGGATTCAAGCTCCAGGCCCATCTGGGACGGCAAAGCTTTCCCGCGAACCCCAACACCGGCTACTGGGGAGCCTCCGGCGGCGACAATTCCTTTTTCACCTATTCGGACGTCAAGCTGGGCCTGACCTTCGAGCGGTGGGGCTACACCTTCGGCTCGGCTTGGACCTATGCCGATTCGAAGCGGGCCGCCCCCGATGGTGAGACGACCGCCTACCTGAACGCTTTCGGAAAGAACATCGGGCGAGGTCGAGTAACCCTCATGGTCACCCGGAGCTTTTAGGAGGTGATGAAATCGCTCATTTTTGGCAGGTACTCTTGGGAGCTGGATTTCAACCTTCGTCAATGAATGGTTGTTGGCAGCTTTTGATCCGCCGAAGCTATGGTTTGAGACTTCCACCCTCGGATATACCCTGAACCCATGCTAATTTAAGGGTTGCCGGAAAATCATTTGCCCGCCCTGCGGCAGCGACCTCTGCGTCAAATCCATCCCTTCAACCATCGATGGATTTCATGGAGCGATCGCGAAGGGTGGGCCACCTAAGTCCCCGGACGGGGCAGGAGCATCCATGAACGCACTTCAATTTAGTCCTACCACCGTGAGTCTGGATCTGGGTGGTACGCCCATCACCATTGAAACCGGTCGCATCGCCAAACAAGCCGCAGGCGCCGTTGTCGTCCGTCAGGGTGGCACCATGGTCCTGGTGGCCGTCTGTCGCGCCGCACCACGCGAAGGCATTGATTTCTTCCCGCTGACCGTGGACTACCGCGAAGCGGCTTTTTCGGCCGGCAAAATTCCCGGTGGATTCTTCAAGCGCGAAGGCCGCGCCACCACCAAAGAAACCCTCATCTGCCGCCTCATTGACCGACCGTTGCGCCCGCTCTTTGAAGACGGCTACAACGACGACACGATGGTCACCGCGCAGGTCATCAGCTTTGATGGCGAACACCAGCCCGACACCCTGGCGATCGTGGGTGCCTCTGCGGCACTCATCATCTCCGAAATCCCCTTTGTGAATCCCATCGGCGGCGTCCGTGTGGGCCGCGTCAATGGGAAATTCGTTGCCAATCCGGTGGTGAGCGATCGCGAGGAAAGCGATCTAGACCTCATCCTGGCGGGCACCGAAGAGGCCATCGTGATGGTGGAATGTGGCGCCAAAGAAGTGCTCGAAGCCGACATGGTGGACGCGCTGAATTTCGGCCACGACCAGATCAAACAGCTCGTAAAATTACAGAAGGATCTTCAGTCCAAAGTGGGCAAAGCCAAGCTGACGGCCACGAAGAGTGAAATCAACCAGGACATCTACGCCAAGGTTTCTAAGCACGCCGAGAAGTTGATGGCAGCCCTCACCATGAAGGTGAAACTCGACAGCTACAAGGCCATTGATATCCTGAAAAAAGAAGTTGTCGCCGAGATCACGGCTGACGCCCCTGAAAGCAAGAAGGACGTGGTTGCCTCCTTTGACTTGCTCAAGGAAACCCTCTTCCGCAACACGATTCTCAAGCAGAACATTCGTCTCGACGGTCGTGCATTCGATCAGATTCGCCCCCTCAACATCGAAGTGGGTGTGCTGCCCGCGACGCACGGGTCCTGCCTTTTCACCCGAGGTGAAACACAAGCCCTGGTGACCGCAACGCTGGGCACCATGGATGACGTGCAGTACATTGACGGGATCGAAGAGGAGTACGAGAAAAAGTTCTACCTCCATTACAATTTCCCCGGCTACAGCGTGGGAGAATGCAAGCCCAATCGCGGCCCCGGACGCCGTGAAATCGGCCACGGCATGCTCGCGGAACGCAGCCTCATGGCGGTGCTCCCCAGCCAAATTGAAAATCCCTACACGGTACGGGTGGTCTCCGACATTACCGAGAGCAACGGATCGTCTTCGATGGCCACCATCTGCGGCGGCACGCTGGCGCTGATGGATGCGGGCATCAAACTGAAGGCACCTGTGGCTGGCGTGGCCATGGGCCTCGTGAGCGACGGCGAGAAATTCGTCGTGCTGAGCGACATCGCGGGCCAAGAAGATCATTACGGCGACATGGATTTCAAGGTGGCCGGTACTACGAAAGGCATCACCGCTTTGCAAATGGATATCAAGATCGGCGGCATCACCACCGAGATCCTCACCAAGGCGCTCGCGCAGGCAAAACAAGGCCGTTTGCAGCTGCTGGAATCCATGGGTGAGATCCTCGCCGCTCCCCGCGCTGAGTTCGCTTCCAACGCGCCGCAGATGCATAGCATCCAGCTCCCCAAGGAAAAGATCCGCGATGTCATCGGCAAGGGCGGCGCCACCATCCGCAACATCATTGATGTCTCCGGCTGCTCGGTGAACATTGATGACGACGGGATGTGCCAGGTGGCCGGACCCACCCAGGAAAAACTGGCCATCGCGCTGAAGATGATCGCCGATCTCATTCAGACCGCCGAAGTGGGCAAGACCTACATGGGCAAGGTCGCCAAGGTGGTGGAGTTTGGTGCCTTCGTCACGATCCTGCCAGGTCTTGACGGCCTGCTGCACGTCTCCGAAATGGCGCATCACCGCGTCAAGAGCCCTGCGGATGAAGTCAGCGAAGGCCAAGAGATCATGGTTAAGGTTATCGGCGTGGATGAGAAGAGCGGCAAGATCAAACTCAGCCGCAAAGCCCTGATCCCAGCCGAAGCGC
>JAYVXV010000178.1:0-5761 GCA_043784905.1 Holophagaceae bacterium
GCAGTGGTCATCGGCGCTGGCAGCGGTGGCACCTTTACGGGCACCGTGAAACGACTGAAAGAATTGAATCCCAGTCTCCACGCGGTTTGCGTTCAGCCAACGGGTTCCATTTTTTGCGGGGCCCCCCTCAAGGAATGGTCTGTAGAAGGCATCGGCAACGGCTTCATCCCCGGCAGCTTGGATCTTAGTCTCGCCGACCGCATTGTAGACGTCACGGACGCCGACAGCCTGGCCACCGCCCGCGAACTCATCGCGAAGGAAGGTTGTTTGGTCGGCGGTAGCAGCGGCTCGAATGCCTGGGCCGCTCGCCAAGTGGCGATGGACTTGCCATCCGGAAACCGCATAGTGACGCTCTTTCCTGATGGTGCCGAACGCTACATGAGCAAACAACCCGTCGCGGAATTGGAGCTTCCGTGAACGAGTTCAGTGTCGCCAAGGGCCTGCTGGATGCAGGAGCTGTGCGCCTCTCGCCGAAATCACCCTTTACGTGGGCCAGCGGCTTGAAGGCTCCGATCTACTGCGACAACCGGCAGCTTTTGGGATTCACGGAACTGCGCTCGACCATCGCGGATGCGTTGGCGGAGCGGGCTTCCGAACATTCGCCGACCCTCATCGCCGGCACCAGCACCGCGGGGATTCCCTGGGCCGCGCTGGTGGCGGAGCGCATGAATCTGCCCATGGCGTATGTGCGCCCCGAACCCAAAAAACATGGTATGGGTCGCCAAGTGGAGGGCCCCCATGCAGACGGCCAACGCGTGGTCTTAATCGAAGATCTCATTTCCACCGGAGGCTCCAGCCTCAAATGCGCGGAGGCCCTGCGGCGCGAAGACGCAACGGTACTCCAAGTGATTGCGCTTTTCAGTTACGGCCTGCCGCAAGCCGAAGATGCCTTCCTGAAGGCGGGCGTATCTTTGCTCGTTCTCACTACGTTTGAAGCCCTATCGGACGAAGCCGCGCGGCGGGGGATGCTCGACGCAGATGACGCCGCCGCGCTTATCGAGTGGCGCCACGACACGGTGGCCTGGAGCCGGAAACACGAATAGCCAATTTGAGCGAATGGGGAGCTTTGATGAAGATCTACACGCGCACGGGAGACGAAGGCATGACGGGCCTTTTCGGTGGGGACCGCGTCACCAAGAGCCACCACCGCCTGATGGCCTATGGCACCTTAGACGAACTCAACAGCGTCATCGGTATCCTGCGATTACATGTGAGCGAAAAGGCCGCCGTAAACGAAGCCCTGCAGCGGGTTCAGCATGATCTTTTCGTACTCGGCGCCATGCTCGCCACCCCTAGCAGCCACCTGAATCAGCTCGAAAAAAAAATGACCACACCCACGTGGCAGGTCACGGACATGGAGGCCGACATTGACCGCCTCACCCATCTCGCGCCGCCCATGAAATATTTTGTGCTGCCAGGCGGAACCCCGGCCAGCGCTTACGCGCACCTGGCCCGAACGGTCTGCCGCCGTGCCGAACGCGATGCGGTCGTGCTGGGCAATGAAGAAGCTTTCCCGGCCGAGGTGCTCATCTATATCAACCGCCTGAGCGATTGGTTATTTGCATTGTCCCGTGCCGAAAATGCTCTAGCGGGAGTCGCCGATGTGGAGTGGGTCCCGCGCTGAATCACGTCAAGGTGATACCAAAAAGATAGTTCACCACAGAGGACACAGAGCACTACTAAATCAGTGCGGACACATTCCTTGATGGTGCGCGATGGTGGGCATTCCCACCCACGAGCCTGCTCCGGGTTAACACTGTGTCCTCGGCGTCTGGGTGGTGAATCTAGTCTTTTGAATTCGGATGGGTACGAGGTCAGTGCCCGCGAGTTTCCTCGCCCTCGCTGACCACGGAGCCATTGATGATCGTGCCGACGCAGTGGGTGGTGAATTCAAAGGGATCGCCATCGAAGAGCGCCACGTCACCATCCTTGCCGACTTCCAGAGAACCTACCTGATCGGCCACGCCGATGATTTTCGCGGCGCTCAAAGTAATAGATGCCAACGCCCCATCGAACCCCAAACCGTTGGCGGCGGCCATGGCGGCTTCCCACAGCACCACGCGAATCTTCGGAACGTAGCCTTCGTAGCCACTTTGCAGTGCGAAAGGAATGCCTGCGGCCTGCAATTTTGACGCGGTTTCAAGGCTCAGATTTTCAGTCTCGCCGCCGGCTCGGTACATGGTGGGATGCAGCACCACGGGAACGCCTGCGGCTTTAATCTGATCCAACACCAAGTAAGCTTCGGCGGCGCCATCCAACACCACCGGAATGTCGAATTCCTTGGCCAGACGCAGCAACGAAAGGATGTCCTGCGAGCGGTGCACCGTCACCAGCAGCGGAATTTCTTTGCGCAAAACGGCCGCAAGGGCTTCTTTGTGCAGATCGCGGCTCGGTTCCTTACCCTTCTCGGGATCCTTCAGCTTCCGTAAATATTCCTGAGTGCCGATGAGCTCGGCGCGCAGCATGGCGATTTCTTTGGCGCGTGTTCCGGGGGATTTACCCTCGCCTTTGGCACGGGCACCTTCACCCAGCGTCGCGGCGATCATCGCTTCGGACTTCAACACACCGCCGGTGATTTCTGTGACGTTGGTTTTAACGATGAAGGTCTGGCCACTGATAAGGGCGCCCGGTCCGTGGCCCGTATGCACCGTGGTGACGCCTAGGCTGCGTAGGTAGGCCACCAGGGGATCCCGGCCGTTGTACGCATCAATGGCGCGTAATTCGGGCTGGGTGGGGGCCGATGTTTCCAGCTGATCCTGGTCGTGGGGCTGATTCAAAAATCCCGAAAGCCCGACCGTGCTGTGGGCATCCACCAAGCCCGGTGTGGCGACCTTCACCTTGCGTACAGTGATGCCGCTGGGGATCTTTACCTCGGAAAATTTGCCGACGGATTTGATCTTGCCGTTCTCGATGAGCACCACGCCGTCCACGATGGCGGGGCCCGCGGCGGTGCAGAGTTTTTCGGCGCGGATGGCAAGGCTTTGAGCGGAAAGCGCGCAGCCTCCCGCGATGAGAATCGTGAGCATTGAGACGATGGGTTTCACTGGTACATCTCCCCGGCTTCGAGGGCCAAGATGTCGAAGGGATAGTCGGAATCATGGCTGGCACCGTAGCCGCCCACTGCATAAATCCGGTCCTTGGGATCGCTCCGATCAAAGACCTTTTTGCCCTCGACCCAGGTCTGTTCGACGTGGGTGTAGACACTCAAGGGGTCGCCGGAAAGTAGCAGAAAGTCCGCGTCCTTGCCCGGTTTCAGCGAACCGATACGATCCTGCAGGTCGAGCAATTTCGCGCCACTGAGGGTGAGGCCCTCCAGGGCTTTTTGGCGACTCATGCCTGCCCGCACCGCCAGCGCGGCGGACCGCGTGAGCCAGCGGGAATCGGTGATGGGATCGTCGGTGTGGAAGGCGGTGAGGACCCCGGCCTTTTCGAGCGCGGCGCCGTTGGTCATGCGGAGATCTTTGGCTTCCAGTTTTCCGCCCGGTGAATCAATGACAATGATGCTGGCGCCCGCGCCGGACTTGGCGATCTCGTCGGCGATCATCCAAGCCTCAGAAACGTGATGCAGTACCACCTTGAATCCGAATTCTTTTTGCAGCCGCAGCACCGTGAGCACGTCGTCGTGACGATGGGTGTGGTGGTGCACCACGCGCTTGCCTTCTAGCACTTCCACCAGGGCTTCCATGCCGAGATCGCGCGCGGGAAGTTTCTTCGCGTCGCCTGCCGCATCCTTGATCTTCCGCTGGTATTCCTGCGCTTTCACGAACTGCTCGCGCACCAGACTGGCGCTCTTGGCACGGGTGCCGGGGAAGGGGCCTGTCAGACGCCTTGGATTGGTGCCATTCGCCATCTTCATACCGCCGATGGGCGCGGCGCCGGGTGCGTTGAATTCCAATTGATCGAGATCCTGGCCCTTTCGCAGCTTGAGATAAATCGTCTGGCCGCTCAGCAGATGGCCCGAGCCCGGCATGACGTTCACGGTCGTGATGCCCCCCGCGCGGGCCTTGAAAACCGAGGAACTGCGAAGGTTCACAGAGTCCAGCACCCGCACGTCCGGTTGGATCGGTGCGCTGCCATCGGCGCCTTCGGGCAGGCCGATGTGCGAATGAGTGTCCACGATGCCCGGCATGATGAGGTGGCCCATTGCGTCGTGGCGCTCCGCGTCCGCAGGAATGGCGGTGCCCGCGCCGCCCAGAGCAATGATCTTTCCCCTGTGAACCACCAGTACACCATTGGGGATTTCGGCCCCTTCCACCGGGAGGATACGGGCACCAATAAAGGCCTGGGGCCGATCCTGGGCCACCAGCGACAAGCAGGTTAGCCCCGATAAAAAAGCGTGCAGGAAAACTGAAGGAAGTGGACGCATCCCGAAAGTGTAGCCCTCAAGATGCGAGGGAAGAAGCGCTTCCTTTTTGGCGGGCCCATATTTGCCTGGGCCTTAATGTTGGAGCAAACAAATGCTGGTATAGATCACCGTCAAGTAAGTCCACAGGAGAGTGAGCAGCCAATGCATGGCGGTGTGAACCCGATGACCGCGCCAAATTTTCCGGTCAAATATGAACAATTGAAAGACGAGCCGAATGAACCAAAAGAAGGCGAACCCACCCAGTACTAGGCGACTCAGTTTGGATGGCAGGAGAAAGCAGTCGGTAGCCAAGGCCGATAAGGCACCCATCATGACGAGTACCAAGCAGATGAAAAAAGTGTGTGCCCAAAAGATCTGCCGGTTGAGGAGGGAAAGTTGGCTTAACTCTTCGTGCCATCGGTAGCGTCGAGGTAAGAAAAGGTGCATTCCGGCTAAGAGGATTAGGAGACTGCCTGAGAGCCGGAGGTGGAAGGCGGGGCTTAGCACGGGTGGCTCACAAAATGAAAGACCCGGACGAAGGGAGTGCATGGGATTTCTCTAGCCAGCCCCCACCCAGAGGTTGAGAAAGTTTCCAACCAGGTTTTACGTGGGAGGAAATGGAAGGCCCCAGGTCCGAAGGCAAGCAAGTTCCAGCTATCTCGTAGATGTTCCACGACGATCAGTTGTCCGCCCGTTTTCAGCACACGACGCAACTCACAGAAAAAGGTCGCCCGGTCCCTATCGCTGCGAATCTCGTGAGCAGCAAATACGACGCAGGCAAGGTCGAGCCAAGCGTCTTCAAGGGGAATCGCATCAAGCCGGATAAGGATCGTCCGTTCGTCAGGCTGCGCGAGGGCACGTGCACGAAGAATGGACGACTCTGTGTTTCGGTGGGGATCAAAGAAATCGTAGATATGCAAATCAGCGGCGGGGAAGAGGCAGGCCATCGCGGGAGAGGCCTCGTCTTGTCCTGCATGGAACGCCGCCATTTGCCGAACGGTTGCCTGCGGGAGTTCCTCCAACCACTCTGAGCGAGCAATGGCGGAATAGTCGTAGATGTAGTGGGACACCGCCAAAGAAGCGATCAGCCAGAAATTGCCAATACCCATACTTATGACAATCATTCGCGAGATGAAAAGGGGCGCCAAACCCCCATGAAGAAGGGTCACCGCGATGAGATTTCCCGCGATGGCGAGGGCGTACCAGGGCCAGTTGAATTGAAAGATCTGACGTAGCCCCTTGAAAGGTGGACGCGGGGGAAGGCTTATGGAGACTGTCATAGTCTCGATTCCGGAATGGGTGAGAGAACCCCGCGCGCCCAATGGTAGGGGATGTTCTCTACCCAAAAGGCGTTAGCTAGGCGAGGCGCAGATTGATTGAAGGGGGGCGATTCCAAAAACTGGCAGAGGTTGACCT
>JAYVXV010000179.1:0-5744 GCA_043784905.1 Holophagaceae bacterium
GGAGGTGATGGTTTCTGGGTGCAGCCCGATCCTACGGATCCCAATTACGTGTATGCCGAGAGCCAAGGAGGCAATGCGGGCCGCATCAACCTGAGCCTCAGTGAATCTCGATTCATTCAACCCCAGCCGGGCGCAGGAGAGGCCAAGCTGCGATGGAACTGGAATTCACCCATCCAGCTCAGCCCCACGGACAAGACCACGCTCTACATGGGCGCGAATTTCCTCTTCCGCTCTCACGACCACGGCCAGACCTGGGAGCGATTAGGCGGCGATCTCACCACCAACGATCCCAAAAAACAACAGCAGGAAGAGAGCGGTGGACTGACCGTGGACAATTCTTCCGCCGAAACCCACTGCACCATCTACACCATCAGCGAAAGCCCCAAGAACGCGAAAACGATTTGGGTGGGCACCGACGATGGCAATGTGCAGCTCAGCCGCAACGGCGGAAAAACCTGGACCAACGTCGTGGCCAATGTGACGGGCTTGCCGAAAAACACCTGGGTGTCCTGGATTGAAGCCAGCTCCTTCGATGAAGGCACCGCCTTCGCCACCTTCGACGGGCACGGCACCGGCGACATGAAACCCCATGTCTACAAGACCACCGACTTCGGAGCCACCTGGACCTCCCTTTCAACGGGCGACATTAAAGGCTTTGCGAGTGTTGTCAAGCAAGACCCCGTGAATCCTGCCCTGCTTTACCTGGGCACCGAAGCGGGCCTCTTTATCAGCCTGGACGACGGCAAGGAATGGGCGGCCTTCAAGGGTGGGGATTTCCCGCCAGTACCCGTGCGCGATATCGCCATTCATCCCCGAGATAAGGACGTGGTTCTGGCCACACACGGACGCGGGCTCTGGATCATTGACGACATCACGCCTTTGCGTTCTCTCACCACGGAGACGTTGACCAAGACCGCGGCTTTCCTACCTTCACGCCCTTCGACTTTCGACGAACTCGGTGGAGATGGGTGGAATGACGCGGACGCCGAATTCGACGGCCGGGGCCCTCGGAATGGGGCCTCCATCGCCTACTACCAAAAGAAGCGCCACATCTTTGGGGATTTGAAATTCGAGATCTTCGATGCGAAAGGCGCCCTCATTGACACCCTGATCGGAGACAAGCGCAAGGGCTTGAACCGGATGTATTGGGCCATGCGCATGAAGGCTCCCAAGGTCCCCACAGGGGCATCCATTGCCGGAGGCGCCTTCGTCGGGCCCCAGGTGCTGGCGGGCATTTACACCGTAAAAATGACCAAGGGCAAAGAGTCGCTCACCAGCCATCTTGAAATATTGCCGGATCCATTGAGTGCCCACACCAAAGCGGAACGCGAGGCGCAGTTCACCCTCGCCATGGACCTGTACCGGGTTCTGGAAGGCATGACCTACACCGTGGACCGCATCGTGAATCTCCGGGATCAAAGCAAGGACCTGGCTTCTAAAACCTCGGACGAATCCTTGAAGAAGCGCCTGACGGCCTTCACGACCACGCTGGAAACCCTTCGCAACAAGTACGTCCCCGTGAAAGAAGGCGGCGGCATCACCGGCGAAGAGCGCCTGCGGGACTATGTGGCCACACTGTATGGCGCCGTCACCGGTTATCCGGGCCGCCCCAGTCAGGCCCAATTGGACCGGAAAGAGGCCTTGAAGAAAGACATCGCCACCGCCGATACAGAGGTGGACGCTTTCATCCAAAAGGAACTGCCAGGGCTGAATCAAGGCCTAGCTGCCCAACAGCTATCTCTAAAGCCGTTGAGTCAGGACGACTGGCAGAAGGCACAGAAAAAATAGACGCCTAGTTCAACCTCAAGGCCCCGGTTTACCGGGGCCTTTTTTCATGCCTCAGGTTCGCCCATCCGCATGAGCGCCGCGATGACCGCGATCCCCATGGCGAAGGGCGCGATGACTTTCGTGGCTTCTGGGAATCCCAAGTAGAGATCTCCGATGGGCAGCACCGCGTAGCAAAGAATGGGCAAGAGCACCACGAACTTACTCATCTCGCCCATAGGTTTGAGTGGGATGCGGTGTTCGATGAGCCGATAAGCCATGCCTGCGGTAAAGGTCGTCAGCACCCAACCCGCGAAATTGCGGAACGGAATCCCAAAATAAGGACCGCCGTCAATCCATATCCAGGCCTTCTGCTGCAAGGACATATAAGGATCCATGGTGAGATCCCAGGCACTCATGATGAGGCCCGCGAGCAGCGCCGCGAAGAGGGACCAACCCCAGTGCAATTTGCGGGTCACGGGCGTACCGTGGATGGCCAGATTCGCCATCATGGTGCTGGGATACAACACCATGAAATAGGCGAATGGAATCGGCCAGGCCACCGTGCCTAGGATCTTCCAGCCCAAAACGTCGGTGTAATAATATCGGCCGAAGATGACTCCCGTTTTCACGCCGACATATTCAAACGCGAAGCCAATGAAAGCGGTCGCCGTGAAGAAGGCCAATGCGCGCCGCCAGCCCAGCATGAAGCAGGCGTGCAATACCACGAAGATGCTGAAAAAGACCGTCATCTGATCGAAGGGCAAACGCCCTCCCGAAACCACCTGAACCAGGTGAGCACCGATGTGGGTGACGAAGGATGCCACCAAAAGAATGAATAATATGCGGGCCACCAGCGGATGAGGTTTGTGTCCTTCTTCCACCAGGCTTTTTAGATAGATTCCAGCCTCAGACCACCGCGGTCTGGACATCTGCAACAGCGGCGCGACAGCCATCAGAACCGGAATGCCCATGGTGAAGGGCGCGAGCAACTTGGTGGCTTCGGGGACGCCCACAAACACATCTGACAATCCAATCAACGCGTAACCCGCGACGGGAATCGCGGCGATTAATGGATCGATTTTTTTCTCCGGCAAAGGAAGCCCGCGCTCCACCATTCGATAGATTACCCCGATGATGAAAACCGTCTCCACCCAGGACACGTAGTTCGCGAAAGGAATGCCGAAATAGGCCCCACCCTGATCCCACACCCAGGCCTGTTCTTTGATGACCATGTAGGGGTCCAGCGTTAGATCCCAGGTGGTCATCACGAAGGCCGTAAGAATGGCCAGCCAGGCCATCCAAAGGCCACCGCCCTTGGAGCTGGTGACCTGCCCTTCGGCTGCCAGATTCACCACAACATAGCTGTTGTAGATCATCGCAAACCAACCCAATGGAACCACGATGGGCACCCGTCCAAGACAAGGGCCCAACACGGGCGTGTAGTGGTAGCAAGTGGCCAGGCACGTAGCGATGCTCAGGCTTTCCGAGACCCAGGCGAGCACAAATACGATCCCGAAAAAGGTCGAGGCGCGTTTCCAGCCCAACACGTACCACGCATGAAGCAGAGCCAAGGCGCTCATGATGATGTTGCTGATGATGAGCGGCGGATTGGCGCCCTGCGCGAAACCATAAGCGCAGTGAAGGCCCACCCCAGCCAAGAGCAGCACCAGCATCGCGCCTACGGCAACGCGGTTCTTAGGGGCCGTTAAGGAATTGCCAGTGCTTTCCTGGTGATTCATTTACGGCCCCTTATGTCATTCGCACAATCTCCGGTGTATGGATTATTTCTGAACAACGGCTTAGTCGAAGAATTCATGGGGAACCTCTAGTTAGTATGTTTCGCAGGATACTCTAGGAAAGACCATCAGGATGGAACGGCGACGTGGAGGATTTCAAAGGCACGGATCGAATTCATATCCGCCAGAGCATTGGCTCGGGCTCATTCGGTATGGTCTTCGAAGCCTTTGATGAGGACCGCCAAGCCTTGGTGGCGCTGAAAACCCTTACGAATGTCGGCCCAGAGGCCCTCTATCAGTTCAAGCAGGAGTTCCGAGGGCTGGCGGATATCTCACATCCAAATCTCGTGGGGCTTTTTGAACTTGGCACCGAGGGAGATCGTTGCTTTTTCACCATGGAGCTCGTAGACGGGCTGCCTTTCTCTATCCACGCGAGGAATGAATATGTCGCGGTCCGGCCGGTGGAAGGCGCCGATCGCACCTCCCAGATCGAACTTAAGGGTCGTCCAGGCGCCCTTTCTTCCGACAGTGCTTCGCACACGATGAGCGGCGAAGAGCCCACCATTTTCGCCGACAAACCCGCCACCATTCCTTTCCCCGAACCCAGCCCCACATCTGCACTGCGGGATCCCGCGCGACTCCGCCACGTGCTACGGCAATTGGTGAATGGGGTTTCCGCGCTTCACGCCGCAGGCAAGCTGCACCGTGATCTGAAATCCAGCAATGTGTTGGTGACCGATGCAGGGCGGGTGGTGATCCTGGATTTCGGCCTGATCACAGATTTGGCACCGCAGGATGCGTGGGCCCCAGGCTTACCCCCCAAGCTGGTGGGAACGCCGTCCTACATTTCGCCAGAGCAAGTGGCTGGAGGTCGCGCCTCTACCGCCAGCGACTGGTACGCGGTGGGCGTGATGCTCTACGAATCCCTCACGGGACGCTTGCCTTTCCTGGGTACCCCGATGGCCTTGCTTCAGGCCAAGCAGCAAATGGACCCGCCAAGGCCAAGTGAGGTGGCCCCGGGTGTGCCTGAAGATCTGGATGAACTGTGCATGGCGTTGCTCCATCGAGACCCCACCAAACGGCCCTCCGGCGAAGCCATTCAAATCAAGCTTGGGCAAGAACATCCGAGCGGGGCCATCGCGAGTCCGAATCTTCGCCGCCCGCTGGTGGGTCGGGATCAAGAACTGGCCTTGCTCCAGGGCGCCTTTGAAGCGGTGGTTCGCGGAGAAGCTCGCACGGTGCTACTGCATGGTAGTTCGGGCATCGGGAAAAGCTTTCTGGTGCGCCGTTTCCTGCGATCCATGAGCGAGGAGCACCCACGGGCCCTCATGCTTTTCGGCCGCTGCTATGAGCAGGAATCCGTGCCTTATAAGGCCTTGGACAGCCTGATAGACGGGCTTAGCCAAATGCTGCGATTCCTTCCTTCATCCGAAATTGAGCCCTCCCTGCCCAGGCATATCTGGGCCCTGGCCAAACTATTTCCCGTGCTTCAACAAGTTCCCGCCATCGCAAGGCTCGCCCTGAACAAAGTCGAGGCGGTGGATGCCCAGGAAATGCGCCGCCGAGCGTTTGGCGCGTTGCGTTCTCTCCTCGGTCGAATCGGAGATCAGCGACCGCTGGTGCTGGTGATTGACGACCTGCAATGGGGCGATCTCGATAGCACCGCCATGATGACGGAATTACTGCGTCCACCGGACGCTCCCTGCGTATTGTGGGTGGCCTGTTTTCGGAGTGAAGAGGCTGAAACTAGCGCCGCGCTGATGGATTTACTGCCCACCCTGCGAACCTCGATCGGTGGCCGGGCAGCGGCGCAGGAAATCCACCTAGACCCTTTAGACACTGAAGCATCCATCCAACTGGCCAGGGCTCTCATGGATCCCAGTCAGGCAGACCGGGCTCGTGAGATTGCCAGGGAAGCCGGAGGCAGCCCCCTATTCATCAGTGAATTAGCGCAACATCCTCAAGGATTGGCAATGCCGCCCAATGTCGGGCCAGCGGGGCCCACGGCCCTGGAACGATTGCTCTTGGATCGCGTCCAAGCGTTACCAGAGAAATCCCGGGAAATCCTGGAACTGCTTTCGGTGGCCGGCTATCCACTGCCCTGGGCTGCGCTGCGCCGAGCCGCGCGTGTTGATTCGGGCGGCGCCGATCCGTTCTCGGCTCTGCGTGCGGGACACCTGGCCAGGGCCCGGGGCTCGACCCACCATCGCACCATCGAGGTCTACCACGACCGAGTTCGAG